>DATLLM010000593.1:0-4717 GCA_035537855.1 Chloroflexota bacterium
ATCATCGAGGAGCCGGAGTCCACCACCGTCGTCGGCCCCGGCTCGCGCCTCGAGGTCGACGCCTGGCTCAACCTGCTGATCTCCCTCCCGGGGACGTCAGCGGGGGCAACCGGGACGCCCGCGGCCCCCGGACTGGCGGCGTCCCCCGGATGAGCCTCGACCCCCTCCTGCTCCCCGTCCTCTGGCAGCGTCTGATCGCCGCCGTCGACGAGCAGGCCACGACGCTGGTGCGCACCGCCTTCACGCCGGTGGTGGCCGAGGCCGAGGACCTGGCCGCCGGCGTCTTCGACGCCCGGGGGCGGATGCTGGCCCAGTCGCTCACCGGGACGCCGGGGCACATCCTCTCCCTGGCCACCTCCGTCGGCAAGTTCATGGACGCCTTCGCGGACGATCTGGCCCCGGGCGACGTCCTGCTCTGCAACGACCCCTGGGTGACCTCCGGCCACTACAACGACCTCATCGTCGTCACGCCGGTGTTCCGGGCGCCCGCGCCCGCGGTCCCGGGGGAGGCAGCCGCCGACGGGGAATCCGGGGAGGCCGGGGCGATCGGACCGGCGCGTCCCCTGGCCTTCTTCGCCTCCATCTGCCACGCCATCGACGTCGGGGGCAGGGGCTTCGGGGCCGCCGCCCGGGACGTCTTCGAGGAGGGGCTGGCCATCCCTTTCGTCAAGCTCTACCGGGAGGGGACGCCGAATCAGGACGTGCTGCGCTTCATCCGGGCCAACGTCCGCCTGCCGGACGAGGTGCTGGGCGACCTGCACGCGCAGGTGGTGGCGAACGACGCCGGGGCCCGGCGGCTCCTCGAGCTGGTGGCGGAGTTCGGCCTGGTGACCCTGGACGACCTGGCCGGCGCGGTGCTCGACCGCACCGAGGGGGCCCTGCGCCGGGCGGTCGCGGCCCTCCCGGACGGCGTCTACCGCTACGAGCTGACCACAGACGGGGCCGAAGACGGGGCCGCCCCGATCGTCTACCGCCTGGCCCTGACCGTCGCCGGCGACCACCTGACGGTGGACTACGCCGGGACGAGCCCCCAGGTGGCGGTGGGGATCAACGCCACCCTCAACTACGCCATGGCCTACACCCTGTACCCCCTGGTCTGCGCCCTGACCCCGGAGGTGCCGTTCAACGCCGGGGTCTTCCGCGCCGTCACCCTGCTGGCGCCCGAGGGGAGCATCGTCAACGCCCGTTTCCCCGCCCCCGTCTCCGGCCGCCACTTGAAGAACTACGCCCTGGCCACGGTTGTGCTGGGGGCGCTGGCCCAGGTGGCCCCCGAGCGGGTCGTCGCCGGCAGCCCGCCGGAGTGGAACGTCAGCCTGCTGGGGACGGACGGCGCCGGCCGGCCGTTCGCCGCCCTGCTCTTCCCCGCCGGGGGGATGGGGGCCCGTTGGGACGCCGACGGGATCAGCGCCACCTGCTTCCCGGCCAACGTCCCGTCCACGGCGGTGGAGATCGTCGAGGCCCGCTGGCCGCTGCTGGTGGAGCGCCTGGCCCTGCGTCCCGGCTCCGGCGGCGCCGGGCGGCACGCCGGCGGGGACGGGGAGGTGCTGGCCGTCCGGGTCGAGACGCCCGGGCCGGCGCGGCTGCTGGGCATGTTCGACGGTCTGGCGCACCCGACCCCCGGCCTTCTCGGCGGCGCCCCCGGGGCCCGGGGCGAGGTGAGTCGCAGCAGCGGGGCGGCGGTGCTGGCGAAGGGGGACACCCTGCTCCACCCGGGCGAGACGGTGACGTTGCTGCTCCCCGGTGGGGGCGGAATGGGTCCCGCACCAGATGCGCCCGCTCCGGCCGGGGCGCCGGGCCGGGCGGCAGACCCGCTCGGGGGCGCGACCGAGGGCGCGGCGTGACCGCGCCGCCCGGACCGGCGCCGGCTCCGGCCGCGCGGCGCCGCACGCCGCCCCGCGCCGGACAGGGGAGCGGGAGCGTGCAGGCGGTGCGGCGCGCCCTGCAGCTCCTCAAAGCCTTCGACCACGACCGGCCGGAGTGGGGCGTGGCCGACCTCTGCGATCGCTTCGGGTACCGTCACCGCAGCACCGTCTCTCGCCTGATGACGACCCTGGCCGCCGAGGGACTGGTGGAGTGGAATCCGGCCACGTCCAGGTACCGCCTGGGCCTGGTGGTGCTGGAGCTGGCCGGGGTCCTCACCGAGGGCCTCGACGTACGCGCGGCGGCCCGTCCGGCCATGGAGGCGCTCTGCCGGAGCAGCGGCGAGACGGTGAGCCTCGACGTCTTGCACGACGGCGAGTCGGTCGTGGTCGATCAGGTGACCTCGCCCAGCAGCGTGCGCTACGTCTGCTGGGTGGGGCGCCGTGTGCCGGTGCACGCCTCGTCGGCCGGCAAGGTGCTCCTGGCCTTCCAGGATGGCGCTGCGACCGAGGCCCTCCTGCGGCGCCTGACCGGGCCGACCGGGTCGCTGCCGCGGCACACCGGACGCACCGTCACCGATCCGGCGGCGCTGCGGCGTGAGCTGGCCGACGTGCGGGCGGCCGGCGTCGCGACGGCGAGCGGCGAGGTGAGCGACGAGATCGCCGCCGTGGCCGCCCCGATCCGGGACCACCAGGGATGGGTGGTGGCCGCCCTGGCGGTCAACGGGCCGACCTTCCGCCTGACCGGGGAGCGCCTGGCCGCGCTGAGGCCGGACGTCGCCCGCGCCGGCGCCGAGGTCTCCCGCCGGCTCGGCTTCGGGAGCCACCGGGGCGACCGACCGCTCCCGTGAGGGGCCTGAGGCGGATCGCTCGCTCTCCGCCCGCAGGCGGTCCGCTCCAACGCCCGTCCGGGCCGCTCGATCCCCCGTGGTGGCGGCGCGGCGAAGAGACGCCGCACCCGGCACCGGTCCCGCCCGCCGGTGCCGCCGGCGCCGCGGGGAGCGTCCGGGGTGCGTAGCCGGCCCCGGCGGGCGGTACCATGGCGCGTGAGCACTCGAACAGTGAGTCCGCGCGCCGGCGTCAAGGTCGGCTTCATCGGCTGCGGCGGGAACGCCGGCGGGCACATGCGCCGCGTGTCGCAGACCGCCGGCGCCAGCATCGTCGGCGTCTGCGACGTCTCGGCGGCCGCCGCCGAGCGCGCAGCGGCCGCCACCGGGGCCGCGCCCTACTCGGACTACCGCGCCGTCCTCGACCGGCCCGACCTGGACGCCGTCTACGTCTCGGTGCCCGTCTTCGCCCACGGCGAGATCGAGCTCGCCGTCGCCGAGCGGGGGCTGCCCATGTTCGTCGAGAAGCCCGTGGCCATCGACCTGGCGACGGCGCGCGAGGTGCTCGCCGCCGTGCGCCGCTCCGGGGTCGGCACCTGCGTCGGGTACCAGCTCAGGTACTGCGGGAGCGCCGACGTCGCCCGGGAGCTGCTCGCCCTGCCGGACGCGGGGCCGGTCGGTCTGGCGACGGGCACCTACTGGTGCGGGACCGGGCGCGCCCAGCCGGGGCACTGGCGCACCCGGATGGCCCGGTCGGGGGGGCAGCTCGTGGAGCAGGCGACGCACACCGTCGACATGATGCGGTTCCTGGTCGGCGAGGTCTCCGAGGTCGCGGCCTTCTACGGCCAGCGGATCTTGAGCGCGGCGCACAGCGACTGCCCGGACTCCCACGCGGTCGCCCTGCGCTTCGCCAACGGGGCGGTCGGCACCGTGGGCGCGACCTGGGCCGGCGATCCCACGGATTGGTCGCGCGCGAACCTGGTCGACCTGGCCTACGGCGACCGCCGACTCCACTGGGGGGTCTCCGGCGTCGACGTCCCCGGCGACCGTGGCGCGGGCGCGGCGCCGGCGGCCGGGGCGAGGACCTTGACCCGGGCCGACCGGTCGATCGACGCGGTGTTCCTGCAGGCCGTCGCCAGCGGCGCGTGGGACGAGATTCGCTCCGACTACGCCGACGCCGTCACCACGCTGGCCGTCACCCTGGCCGCGAACGCGTCGGCCGCCGCCGGTGGCACCCCCGTCGGCGTCGCGCCGGCGGCAGGCGAGGACTCGCGGAACTAGTCGAGGCGCCCCAGCCAGTGGCGCTGGGTCAGGCCGGCGGCGACCGCCCCGAGGGCCGTCGTCCCGACCAGCAGCAGCCATCGCAGGAGATCGTGCGCCTGGGCGTCCATCTGCCGTTCCCTCCCGTTCCGTCCGACCGTCGCTCCGCACCGCGCCGTGCCCGGCCAGGCTTCCGGCGGACCGTCCTCGCGAGACGGCCTTGCCGGCTCCTTCCCCTTCCAGGGAGTCGCGGAGTGCGCCTATCAAGATGAACGCGAGCGCGCTCCGCTTCTGCTCGCTGCATCCCGCGTGCCACCGCGTGCCACCGAGGGTGGGCCTCGAACGGGGGAGACGACGCGGACGGGGCGATTCGGCTCACCGCTCCGCGGGCGGCTGAGCGGCCACGGCGACCGGCTCCCGGCCGGGCTGCCAGCCGTGGTCGTACCGCCCGGCGAAGGCGCGGACGAACGCGTCGACGGCCGCGGGGTCGACCGCGTCCAGGTACTCCAGCCGGCCCCAGGCGGTCAACGCGATCCCCGACGCCAATCTCCCGTAGGGCGCGACGACGACGTCCCGCAGGTGGCGGCGGGCGACGTCTTCCAGCAGGCGCACCTCCCCGGCGGTGGTGGCCCCCGAGTACTGGACGAGGACGTGGCCGTGCTCGAGCGCGTGCACCTGGAGCTCGTCGGGAATCTCCTCGCGGTAGACGCCGGACGCCACCGTCTGCGGCACGTGGGGCCCCGAGGTGGGCGGGAGGGAGTTGTACGGGGG
>DATLLM010000594.1:0-5620 GCA_035537855.1 Chloroflexota bacterium
TCCCCGTCCCCCTGGAAAGCCGGCGCGGTAGCCAGGTTGGGGCCGGCGCCGGGATCGACGGCCAGCACCGCCCCGCCGCCGCCGGTGGCCTGACCGGTCGTCCGCTCGATGGTCGTTGCCATGGCCTCGCTCCTCCTCGTACCCGTCTCTCCGCCGCCGTCTCCGCCGCCCGCGGCCGCCGGTCCGGCGCCGTGGGCCGTGGGCCGTTGCCCGTCGGCCGTGGGCGCTATCCGTCCGCCGGGAGCCCGTAGAAGGCCACCGGGGCGTCGCGCAGCAGCAGGCGCATCAGGTCGCTCGCCGCCGTCGCGCTGAGGAAGTCCCGCTGCACCTTCTCCGCGAGCACGTCCGCGAGGCAGGCCCGGGCCATCACCAGGTGACCGTAGACCAGCTCCGGCCACTGCACGTCCGAGCCGAAGCCGAGCAGGCGCTCCGCCGGCACGAGGTCGATCCACTCGGAGAGGATCTGCCGGCTGCCGGCCATGGTGATCAGGTAGATCCAGCAGGCGTTGAGCCAGACGTTGGGGTAGTGCTTGCCCACCACCCCCAGCTCCCGGGCGTAGGGGTAGCCGGCGTGGAAGAGGTCGAAGCGCACGCTGCGGTGGGCCCGGATCAGCTCCAGCAGGTCGAGCGGGTTGGAGTCCGGGACGTGCCCCCAGTTGCCCTGCATCCCGGTGTGGATCTGGAAGATCAGGCCCATGTCCCCGGCCAGGCCGGTCAGGTACCACACGATGTGGTCCTGGAGGGCGGTGACCTCACCCGGGGCCAGCGCCTCCCCGGCCACGGCCCGGGCGTAGAGCGGGGCGGCCGTCGCCTCGGGCACCGGCTCGTGGCGCAGGGAGCGGAAGTAGGCGTGGGCCAGCTTGATCCCGATGGCCCCCCGGCCGGCGTAGTCGGCCATCAGGTCGGCCAGCCCGCGGCGGGCGGCCGCCAGATCGCCCAGCTCGCGCCCCAGGTGGGTCTGCAGCCCCCGGCGCACCTCCGGATCGTGCAGGCGCAGCGCCGGCTCCATCCGCAGCACGGCGGTGAAGTACTGCGGCTCCCAGGTCTCGTACCAGGGGACGTTGCGCACCTGGGTGATCAGGTTGCAGCGCTCGCGGGTGACGCGGTCGTACCAGTCCGGCTCGGCCGTGCGCGCCTTGATCCGCTCGTTCAGGGCGGCCCAGTTGTCGTCGCCGACGTCGTCCCCGTCGAGGTCGAACAGCCCCTGGTAGGTGACCACGTTGTGGCGCCAGTAGGAGACGTTGCGCGCCCGCGCCAGGACGCCCCGCAGGCGCGCCCAGCGGGCGGCGTCGTCGGCGCAGCCGGCGTACAGCTCGGCGCTGGGGCGTCCGGTCAGCCCGCCGATGTCCCGCTCGAAGTACGAGCCGAGGCGGAACAGGTCGAGCGGGGCCCGCGCCGCGTACTCCTGCCGCAGCACGGTGTGGGAGTGGCAGTCCACCGTGGCCAGGGATTCCGCCTCGCCGAGCAGGCGCTGCCGCAGGGCGGCCGCGCCCGGAGCGGCGCGCTGGGTGGTGCTCACCGGGTGGTCTCCTCCAGGAGCGGGAGATGTCCTTGACACGCCCGATGGCGAGTCCTATGCTCGCCGGCGTGGGGTGCACTCTAGCATTTCACCTGCGCCGGCTGTGGGGGGCCGGAGGCAGTCGCGGCGCCGTCCGGCATCCCCGCCGGCGGCCGCCGCTGAGGGAAGGAAGGGCTGACCGATGGCTGGCTGGGATTCCCGTACCCCGTCGACTCCCGGATGGGAGCCAGGAAGGGCGCCGCGCGGCGCGGGCGCCGCACCCCGAGGGTCCCCGAGGTGGTCCCCGAGGTCCCCAGGGGCCCCACTGTCCGCAAGGGCCCCCAGGCTGACCCGGCGCGCCGTGGCGGCGTGGACGGCCGCCGGCGGCGGGGCGGCGCTCGCCGCCTGCGGCCGGGCGGACGCCACCGCCGGCCAGCCGGCGGCGCCGTCTGCGGCCCCCCGCACCCTGAAAGTCGCGGCCAATACCGGCGGCGGGTACCAGCTGGAGCAGTGGAAGCCGATCTGGGCCGCCTGGGAGCGCGACCACCCCAACCTCAAGCTGGACGCCATGACCGGCATCGCCAGCACGGACGAGTTCCGGGTCAAGCTGCTCACCGCCCTGGCCGGCGGGACCGTCTACGACGCCCTGCACATCCACCACGTCCTCTCCGGCGAGTTCATGGCCAAGAACCTGCTCCAGCCGCTCGACCAGCTGATCGGGAAGGACCGCGAGGTCCGCTTCGACGACTTCCCCACCTTCCTCGCCGCCGCCTACAAGTGGCGGGGGACGCAGTACGGGCTGCCCGTCGAGGCCAACCCCGGCGCCTACTTCTACAACACCGAGCTCTTCGCCCGGACCGGGGCCAGGACGCCAACGGAGCACGCCCGGGCCGGCAAGTGGACCTGGGAGCAGCTCCTGGAGACGGCCCGCGAGCTGACCCGCGGCCAGGGCGAAGACAAGACCTGGGGCTTCGGGCAGTCCTCGGGACGGGGCACCGGCTACTGGGGCTGGGACGCCTGGATGCCCGTCGTCTGGTCGAACGGGGGCGATATCTGGAACAAGGACGTCACCGCCCTGGCGCTCGACTCGAAAGAGGCCATCGCCGGCCTCCAGTATTACGTCGATCTGATCAACAAGCACCAGGTGGCCCCGCCGGTCGATCAGGGACCGCTCTGGGACCACGCCACCGGCAAGATCGCCATGGGCCTCGTCAAGCCCTTCCACGTCCCCCAGTACAAGAACTACAACTGGACTCCGGGGATGGTCGTGCGGCCCAACGGCCCGGCCGGCGCCTTCCACTCCGCCGGCTCCTCCATGTTCGGCATCTTCAAGGGCGCGACCCAGCGCGACGACGCCTGGACGTGGAGCAAGTGGTTCAGCGACGCCGGCGTGCGCGCCGTCCTGGACGACGGCGCGTTCACCGCCCCGCCGCGCAAGTCGCTCGCCCAGTACAAGGGCTGGCTCGCCTCCCGCCAGCCGTGGGAGGACGCGGACGTCTGGGCCAAGGCCACCGAGCGCCTGCGCCTGCCCCTGGCCGTCCCCGGCTGGGACACCGTCGTCAACACCTTCGCCAAGGAGTTCGATCAGGCCCTGCTCGGCAAGGTCGGCGTCGCCGACGCGGTGCAGCGGGCCAAGCCGGTGATCGACCAGGCCCTCAAGCAGGAGGGCGTCTCCTGAGACCGGGCCCGACCGATACGTCGACAGCCGGGGCGCCCGAAGGGGACCGTCTTGCGCGCGGTGGCGCCGGCCGTGGAGCCCGAAGGGGACCGTCTTGCGCGCGGTGGCGCCGGGGGTAGACCGCCGCCGGGGAGCCGCGAGACTCACCCACGCCGGCAGCGAGGGCCGGGCCACCGCCCGCTGCCGGCCGGCACCGCCCGCGCCTGACCCACGTCCCGGCGGTCCGGGCGCCCGGGCGTAACCCACGGTCCGCGCGGTGCCCACCCGGTGGGTAAGGTGTGGCCCTGGGCGCCGCCCCGGCCCGTGCGCAGCCCACGTCTTCGCGGCCGTGGACGGTGGGGCCCGCGGCCCCCTGGCGGCGGTCCCCCAGCGGGTGCTCCCGCGCGCAGAATGGTCCTACTCGTACTCTTCGTGCGCTTCGAGTCCTTCGGGTGGTGGCTATACTGCCTCTCTCGCAGGAGAGAGAGGGAACGCATCGTGAATCGCCCCAACAGCGAGAGCGCCGCCGGGCCGGTCCGCGTCGGCGTGGCCGGGCTCGGCCGCAGCGGCTGGAACATCCACGTCCGCACCATCCGCAGTCTGCCCGAGCGCTTTCGGGTGGTCGCCGTCGCCGACGCCGACGAGTCGCGCCGCCGCCAGGCCGAGGAGACGCTCGGCTGCCGCAGCTACGCCGATCCGGCGGACCTGATCGCCGACGACGGCGTCGATCTGCTCGTCGTCTCCACGTTCAACCGCCTGCACACCGAGCACGCCATCGCCGGGCTCCAGGCCGGGCGCGACGTCCTCTGCGAGAAGCCCTTCGCCCTGACCGTCGCCGACCTGGACCGCACCATCGCCGCCGCCGAGCGGGCCGGGCGCCTGGTGGTGCCCTTCCAGAACCGGCGCTACGAGGCCCTCTTCCGCAAGGTCCTGGAGGTGGTGCGCTCCGGCGTCCTCGGCGAGATCCTGCAGGTGCGCATCGCCTGGCAGAGCTTCGGCCGGCGTTGGGACTGGCAGACCCGAACGGACTACGGCGCCGGCGCCCTGGCCAACAACGGCCCCCACCTGCTCGACCACGCCGCCCACTTCATCGGCGAGGGCGAGATGGAGATCTACTGCGACCTGCGCAACGGGCTGTCCAGCGGGGACGGCGAGGACCACGCCAAGATCGTCGTCAAGACCGCGAACGGGCCGACCGTCGATCTGGAGCTCACCTCCTGCGCCGCCTACTCCCTCGACCGCTGGCAGATCATGGGCACCGCCGGCGGGCTGCGCGGCACGGGCAGCGAGCTGCACTGGCGCTGGGTGGACTGGGGGACCATGCCGCCCCGGCCGGTCGACCCCCGCCCCACGCCGGACCGCAGCTACAACCGGGAGACCCTGGACTGGCACGAGGAGACCTGGACGACCGGCGCCGGGGGGGACGTGGACAACCTCGCCTTCTACGACGACCTCTACGCCACGTTGCGCGAGGGCAAGCCCCTGGCGGTCACCCCGGAGAGCGTCCGCCGCCCGGTCACCATCCTGGAGTACTGCCGCAGCGCCTACACCCCCGCCCCGCCGCGCTTCGCGGCCGCGGGCGTGCCCGCGGCGGCGCGCTAGCCGGACGCCGGGGCCGGGCCGTGACCGCTGCGCCCGGGGCGCCCGGGGCGCCTGTCGCGCCCGGCGCCCCGGGAATGGCCCCGCGCTGGACGTCGAGCGCCAAGACGGGGGTCGGCACCGCCCTGGCCGACGCCAGCCGCGTCTGGTTCACCCTCAGCCACGGCATCCTCAACGAGATCTACTACCCCCGCCTCGACCAGGCCTGCACGCGCGACCTCGGCCTGATCGTCACCGACGGGCGGGGGTTCTTCTCCGAGGAGAAGCGCCACACCCGCTCGGTGCAGCGCCCCGTCGCCCCCGGCGTCCCCGCCTACCGGCTGGACAACACCTGCGTCCGCGGCCGCTACCGCATCGAGAAGGAGGTCACGGCCGACCCCCGGCGGGACGCCGTCCTGCAACGGATCCGCTTCCGCTCCCTGCCGGGCGCCCCGGGCGCCGCCGGCCCCTACCGCCTCTTCGCGCTGCTGGCCCCCCACCTGGGCAACCGCGGGTGGGGCAACACCGCCTGGGCCGGCGACTACAAGGGCGCCCCGATGCTCTTCGCCGAGCGCGACGGGATCGCCCTCGCCCTGGCCAGCTCCGTTCCCTGGCGCCACCGCTCGGTCGGGTACGCCGGGGCCTCTGACGGCTGGCTCGACCTCAGCCGCAACGGCCGGTTGACCCGGGAGTACCAGCGGGCGCCCGACGGCAACGTCGCCCTCACCGGTGAGATCGACCTGCGCGCCGCCCCGGACGGCGGCTTCGTCCTCGCCTTCGGCTTCGGCGGCGACGCCGCCGAGGCCGGTCAGCGTGCCCTCGCCTCCCTGCAGGACGGCTTCGCCGCGGCCCTCTCGCGCTACGTCCGCCAGTGGCGCGCCTGGCAG
>DATLLM010000595.1:0-3622 GCA_035537855.1 Chloroflexota bacterium
TCGCCATCGTAGCAGGATGTCGGCAGAGCAGTATCGTAATGTTATGATTATGTTATGTATCACTCGAACGGAGGAACCTCGAGGAGGGACGCCGATGGCACGCGAGGATGACGACCAGGGACGCGTCCCGCGGTGGGCCGCGCGGGCCTGCGCCGGGGAGGCCGCGGGGCCGGCGACGGCGACCACCAGCAGGGCCTGCTCGAGCGCCGCGTCGCTCAGCGGAGCGTCCCACCGCGGGACGCGTCCCTGGTCGTCATCCTCGCGTGCCATCGGCGTCCCTCCTCGAGGTTCCTCCGTTCGAGTGATACATAACATAATCATAACATTACGATACTGCTCTGCCGACATCCTGCTACGATGGCGAGGTGGAGGGGCGGAAGCTGCGGGGCCTACGGGGCGTGCGGCAGGACCGGGCGCTGTCGCAGCGCGACCTGGCCGCGCTGTCGGGGGTCACGCTGTCGACGATCAACCGGCTGGAGGTCGGCCACCAATCGGCGTACCCCGTGACGGTCCGGAAGCTGGCGAAGGCGCTGGGCGTAACGCCGAGGGAGCTGTACGGCCCCGAGGATGGGGCGCCGGCCGGCTGACGCCGGCGCCGCGGCGCCCCGGCGGGCGCCTTCCGCGTGTGCTGCTCGGTGGCTCACCGCGGCTTACCCCTTTCTCGCTCGGCGTGCCGTCCTCGGCCGTCGGTCGTGGCGCAGGTGCTTGCTTGCAGTATCTGGCGGTGCGCCGTGATGTCCACAAAATATGGTCGTGTTTCGCTCGTACTTCCCTCGTAGCGGGGCGGACTCGCAATTCACGCGTAATTTGCTCGTAGTTCCGGCTGCGGCCGGCGATGTGGCCGGTATGCTGCTCTCGTGCGCCGCCGGTGGCGTCCACGATGCATACCGTGCACGTTGACACGACTGCGCTTCCTCTTGAGTGCGTGATGTCACCGCTCCTCCCGTGAGCGTGCCGGCCCAGCCGGGGCGCCCGCCAGCGCAGATTGGCCCCACTTCGGTCCAGTTCGGCCCAGCTCGGAGCCCCCGGCCCGGGGGCGCCTCTGGCGCTACACTGCGGGGGGCCCGGGAGCGCAGTCGGAGCCAGGAGTCGTGGCGTGAACGGTGAGCGTGTTCGAGCCCTGCGGCACCAACAGTGCTACTCCCAAGAGGAGCTGGGCCGGCGGGCCGGCGTCTCCAAGCAGACGCTCCAGCGGGCCGAGCGCGGTGTGCCGCTCAATCCGGGCAGCGTGCGGGCGTTGTGTGCATACTTCGGGGAGACGCCAGAGGCGCTCGGCCTCGCCGTGCGGGGCGTCTCGCCCGGCGGACAGCGCGGCGCCGAAGAGACCGAGGACATGAAACGGCGGAACGTACTCGGGCTGGCGCCCGGCGCCGGCCTGTCCTGGCCCGCGCTCACGGCGGTGGACTGGTCCGGCGTGGGGGACGCGGTGCCCCACCCGGTGCCCATCGACGATACCGTGCTCCAGGGATACGCCGCGCTCAACCGCAGCCTGTGGCAGGCGTTCCACGCGGCCACCCGCACGCAAGTGTTGCTCGCCCCCGCCCTGGCGCAGTTCCGCCAGCTCACCGGCCACGCCGGCAGGACGCAGACGGCCGCCCACTCCCGACGGCTCTACGCCCTGGTAGCGGAGGTCGCGCAGCTGGTCGGCCTGCTGTACTACCACGCTAACCAGGACGCCGCCGCGGTGCGCTTCTACACCGCCTCGGCCGGCGCGGCGAAGGCGGCGGGGGACTACGATCTGTGGGCCACCGCGCTGGTGCGGCACGCCTTCATCCCGCTGTTCGACCGGCACCCCGAACGCGCCCTGCCCCTCCTCGAGGACGCCGCCCGCCTCGCCCAGCGCGGGGACAGCACGCTGGGGACGCGCTACTGGGTGGCGGCGGTCTCCGCCGACCCCTACGCCGCGGTCGGGGACCTCACGGCCTGCGAGCGCGCGCTCGGCCAGGCCGAGGGCATGGGTCGGCTGCGCGCCGGCGCCGCCACGAACGGGACGTGGCTGCGCTGCGGCGAGGCGGACGTGCTGGAGAACCGGGGGGCGAGCCTGCTGACGGCCGGGCTCCCGGAGCAGGCCGAGCCGGCATTCCGGGGCGCCCTCACCAGTTGGCCGACGCCGAGTCGGCGCCGCGGCCTCCTCCTCGCCGACCTGGCCCGCACAGCGCTGCGGACGCGGGACGCGGAGCGCGCGTGCGACTACGGGCGCCAGGCCGTGGCCGTCGCCCGCCAGTGCTCGGGCATGTTCGTGCGGAGCCTGCGGGCGCTGGATACCGACCTCGACGCCTACACGGACGTGCCAGCGGTCAGAGAGCTGAAGGAGCACATCCGGCTGGCCGCGTAGGGATGGGCCCCCGGCGCCAGACGGGCGAGTTGGCACCGGCTTGCAGCGAGCGGCGGCGGGAGGCCCAGGAGCCGTGGGCGCTGGGGGAGGCGTCACCTCGGCGGTCGCGCGGGCGATGGCGGGCGTCCGCGCGCTGCCTCGGGACTGGAGCACGAGCCCCCGCGCGCGTCCGCGGCGGCCCCGGCATCAGGGCAGCCGACGCACGAGCCGCAGGGACTGCGGGCGGTAGCCCAGCCGGTCGTAGAGGCCGAGCGCGGCCGTGTTGAACGCGAACACGTTGAGCTCGACCTCCCGGAGACCCTGCTCCAGCGCCCACCGGTGGGCGGCCTCCATCAGCGCCTGCCCGACCCCCCGGCGCCGCCACGGCGCCAGCACGACCAGCTCCTCCACGAAGGCGTACCGCCGCGGCTGGTAGGCCACCAGCTGCGGGGCGTCTCGGGTACTCACCTGCACCAGCCCGACTAGCTCCGTTCCGGCGACGGCCACCAGCACAGCCGCGTCGCTCCGGCGCAGCCCGGCCACGACGGCCTCCGGTGACCGCTCGCTCGGCAAGGGCCGCCGGAACAGCGCGGGCAGCGCGCTGGCGTGGAAGTCGTCGGTCGCGTCGAGGAGGCGCGCCAGTCCGCGGTGGTCGTGCTCCGTTGCCGGCCGGATCGCGATCCCCGCCGAGGCGGGGCCCGTCCGCTGCGGTGACCGCGCGTCGTCCCTGCTCACATCGTTGCTCGACTCCACGTTACCTGATCCACGTTACCTGACTCCACTGGTCGCACGGTGCCCATCACGAAGGCGCCGCCGGGGACCCACACCGGCCCCGTCCCGCCCCGCGGGCGCTCGCGGAGCATCCGGGGTCTCCTCACGCGCTACCCGCGCCTCAGAGTCCCAGGTGCAGGGCCGAGGAGTCGTCCGGCCGGGCGTGCGGGTCCGTACTGGTGGTGACCACGCTCGCGCGACGGGGCACCGCTCCCGCCAGGTCGACACCCGACCGAAGAGACGCCGGCCCGGGGGCGATCAGCGCCCTGCATCACCCGCCGCCCGGGAGCGCTCGTAGTCCTCCCGCGTGAGGAGCAGGTCGTAGGTGAAGGTCGTCTTCGCGCTGTCGGGCGCCGGCACCGTGCGTAGCACGCGGATGCCGGTCCTCTCGAAGTCCCGCCAGCTGCGCGGGTTGTGTCCCCCGACGTCCACCCCGAACAGCACGTCGCACCCCTCCCGCTCGAAGCTGAGCCGGGTGAGCAGCCGGATCATCTCCGTGCCCAGCCCCTGCCCCCACAGCCGCTTCTCCCCGATGGC
>DATLLM010000596.1:0-3034 GCA_035537855.1 Chloroflexota bacterium
GGGGAGGGCGGCGCCGGCGTGGGCGATGACGGCGGCGACGACCTCCGGGATGGAGCCGGCGACGATCACCTCGGCCGGCGTCCGCTCGCGGAACTCCGCCAGGGTCATCCCGTCCAGGAAGACCTGCCCGTCGCCGTCGAGCG
Organism: Chloroflexota bacterium; assembly: GCA_035537855.1. Taxonomy (GTDB): domain Bacteria; phylum Chloroflexota; class UBA11872; order UBA12225; family UBA12225; genus DATLLM01. Next base: position 144 of record DATLLM010000596.1, read on the forward strand.
CGACGCGGGGCACGAAGAGCAGCTCGCCCGGCCGGGCGTCCGCCGTCGCGGTGAGGAGGTCCCGGGCCGTCAGCAGGCCGGAGACGGTGACCACCGGGCCGAAGAACGTGTTCGGCACCGTGGCGGCGCGGGCCCGCAGGTTCGGCACGGCGCACATCTCGACGGCGATCTGCTCGAACGTGGGGCCGATCAGGGTGGCGCTGGGCAGGAGGATCGAGACGGGGCGGGGCAGGCCGGCGGCCAGGTCCTTGCGGCGCGCCCGGCGCCAGTCGTCGAGCAGGGAGCGCACCATGCCGATGCCGTTCTCCAGCTGCACGAAGCCGTCGTACTTCAGGGCGCCCGGCACCGGCTGCCCGGCCAGCAGGTAGAGCTCGTCCGAGAGGTAGAGCCAGGTGGTGCCGAAGCGGCGCTCGAAGTCCCGCTGCAGGGGGCGGGCCCAGCGCACGAGCGCCGCCGCTTCGGCAGCGGAGACGAGGCGCAGCTGGGGGGCGCTGGCGGTGCGCGCTTCCAGCCCGGCGCGGTGCACCGGGTCGAGGTCCGGCCGGGCGAGCTGCTCCTCCAGCCGGCGGCGCAGCCCCTCCTGGCGGTCGAAGCGCTGCTGGGTCAGCCCGACGGGGACGACGGCGAGCGACTGCACCGCCGGCCAGCGGGCGGCCAGGTCCTCGACGGTGCGCCGCAGGTGGGGGCCGTCGTTCCAGCCGGGGGTCAGGACGACCTGGGTGTGCACCTTGATGCCCCAGGAGGCGAGGCGGTCGAGCTGCTCCAGGATGTCCGGGGCGGTGGGGTTGCCGAGCAGGCGCCGGCGCACGTCCGGCTCGGTGGCGTGGACGGAGACGAAGAGGGGGGAGAGGTGCTGCTCGCGGATCTTGTCCCAGTCCGCGGCCGCGAGGTTGGTGAGGGTGACGAAGTTCGCCGCCAGGAACGAGTAGCGGAAGTCGTCGTCCTTGATGTAGAGGGTGCGGCGCATCCGCGCCGGCGACTGGTCGACGAAGCAGAAGACGCAGCGGTTGTTGCAGATCCGGATGCCGTCCGCGGTCGGCTGGGTGAACTCCAGGCCGAGCCCCTCCGGACCGACGTCCACGCCCTCGCGGCGGGCGTCCCCCGCCGCCGTCTGCCAGGTGAGCTCGACCGTATCCGCCGCGGCGTAGAAGTGCACGTCGATGACGTCGCCCACCGGGTGGCCGTCGACGGAGACCAGGGCGTCTCCCGGGCGCAGGCCGAGCTGCTCGGCGACGCTGCCGGGGGCGACCCGCTTGATGGTGAGCATGAGTCAGAGTCTATCAGGGAGGTCGGCGGGAGGCGCCCCGGCCTCCGGGCGGAGGCCGCGGCCTCCGGGCGGCCCCCGGGCGGAGGCCGCGGGCCCCGGCTCGGGGCGGCTAGCGGTAGTGGCCGCGGGCGGACTCGGGCAGCAGCCGGGCGACCCGGCGCATGATGGCGTCGGCGACGTCCTGGTGGCCGGGCTTGCCGCCCACGTCCTCGGCCGCCGCCGCGAGGGGATCGAAAGCCGGTCCCGCGGTCAGGCTGACCCGCGGGCGGCGGTCCTTCAGGATGCGGTCGGTGCCGGTGACCGCGACGGGCCAGACCGGCACGCCGGAGCGGGCGGCGAGGAGCCCGATGCCCGGCTGGGCGGGGAGCAGCCCCCGGCCGAGCGAGCGGTGCCCTTCGGGGAAGACGCCGAGCACGTTGCCCGCCGCGAGGCAGGAGAGGGAGACCCGGATGGCCTGCCGGTCGGCCTCGCCGCGGCGGGCGTAGATCTGGCCGTAGGCCCGGCCGATGCCCCCCACGAGCGGCCACTCCGCCACCTCGCTCTTGGAGAAGTAGATCACCGTGCGGGCGCACCAGGCGCCGGTGAGGGGGATGTCCATCACGCTGAGGTGGTTGCAGGCCAGGATGAGGCCGGCGCCGGTGGCCGGCGGGCAGAGCTCCATCCCGCTGACCTCGATGTCGGCGGCGCTGCGCAGGAAAGCGCGCACGGCGAAGCGGGAGAAGCGGTACCAGGGGTGGCGGTCCGGCCAGCCCCGCCGCTGGGGGACGATGGCCCCGGCGCGGGTCCCGGCGCGGGCCCCGGCGCGGGCCCCGGCGGGCGTGGCGTCTTCGGTCACGGCCGTCCCCTCCCGACCCGGCCGGGGAAGCGCTCCTCGATCAGGGCGAGGAGGAAGGCCAGCTCGGCGGCGACGTCCATGTCGTCGTTCACGAGCTGGATGGCGTCGTCCGCCGGGCGCAGGGGCGAGACGGCCCGGCTGCTGTCGTGGGCGTCGCGACGGCGGAGGTCCTCCAGGATGGTCTCCGCGTCCGCCGCCTGCCGGCGGGCGGCCAGCTCGGCGGCGCGGCGCCGGGCGCGGGCCTCGGGGCTGGCGGTGAGGTAGATCTTGAGGTCGGCGTCGGGCAGGACGACGGTGCCGATGTCCCGGCCGACCATCACGGTGCCCCGGGGCGAGATCAGGCGGCGGAGCTGCGTGTTGGCGGCGCGGCGCACCTCGGGCAGGGCGGAGACGCGGGACACGTTGCCGTCCACCGCGGGGGCGCGCAGGGCCCAGGTGACGTCCTCCCCGTCCACGAGCACGGTGCACTGGCGCCCGTCCTCGATCGCCGGGCGGGCGATCTCCATGCGCAGGGTGGTCGCGAGGTGGGCCAGGGCGGCGCCGTCCCCCAGGTCCGTCCCGCGGCGCTGGGCGCAGAGGGTGACCGCGCGGTAGACGACGCCGCTGTCGACGTAGGTGTAGCCGAGGCGCGCGGCCAGGGCGGCGCCGAGGGTGGACTTGCCCGAGGCGCCGGGGCCGTCGATGGCGATGCTCAGCCCCCGCTGCGCGGGGGGCGTTTGCGGGCCGTCCACGTCTGCGCTCACGCCGGGCGGGCGATCTCCATGCGCAGGGTGGTCGCGAGGTGGGCCA
>DATLLM010000597.1:0-5300 GCA_035537855.1 Chloroflexota bacterium
GGCGAAGCACGGCGTGCTGGGGCTGACGCAGACGGCCGCCATCGAGTACGCCACGCAAGGGATCCGGGTCAACAGCATCGGGCCCGGGTTCATCACGACCCCGCTCCTGGCGGCGAACCTCGACGCCGCGGCGCAGCGCGCTATCGGCGCGCTACACCCGATGCAGCGCATGGGGACGCCCGCCGAGGTGGCGGCCCTGGCCTGCTTCCTCGCCTCCGACGAGGCGTCGTTCATCACCGGCTCGTATCACCTGGTGGACGGCGGCTACACGGCCCAGTGACGGCGCGCCGCCGGTGCCCACCGTGCCGGTGTGCGAACGGATCAGAATGACCGTCCTCAGCCGAACGCAAGACAAGACGCTGTATCCGTAGGCGCGCGCCGTTATCCGTGTCCGTGGGTGGGGCGTGATCCCCAGGATGGGGAGCTGCTTCTCGGGTGGCCTGCTGCCCGCCGCCGCGCGCCCGTCGCCGCGCGTCGCGCCTCGGCTGCAAACCCGGTGGGCGGTACGTCGTCCCTCAGCACTGGCCACCGTCAGCCGGCCGGGTGGTGGCCCCTCCCCGGGGGAGCGCCCGGGAGCCATGCTCCCCTCGCCACGATCCTGCCGTCCGCCGGCCAGGCGGCCCCAATCGCGCCCGCCGCGCGATTCCGTGGGATCAGGACACCAGGACAGAGCTGCTGCGTCCGAGCATAAGGGAGCGTCCAGGGCGTCACGCGGTGGCGGCGCTCGCCGGCCCCGGTGGGGGGGCCGATGCCACCTCGAAGCGGCAGTGGGGCGCGGCGCTCTTGTGGCAGGCCTCGCGGACGGTGGTGCCGGGGAGGACCTCCGTCAGGAACGTCTCCAGCAGGGTGCACGCCTCGGGGTGCTCCGCGACGACGGCGCCGAAGGGGCAGCTCCGCCCCACGATCGTCGTCACGGCCGGCCGCGCCGGGTCGGGGCCGGCCGTGGCCGCGCCCCCCAGGTCTTCCAGCACCCGCAGCGCTTCCGCGACGCGCGCCGCGGCCGGGCGCCCGGCGAAGCGGTGGGCGTCGCGGGCGGCGAGCTGGCGGCCCAGCCGGCGGAACAGGGCCTCGAGCGCGCCCGGGGCGCGCTCGGCCCGGACGTCCCGCAGGACGGCGTTGAGCAGCGCGTCGTAGCGCTTGGGGAACAGCGCCTCGCCCCGGGCGGTCAGCGAGTACCCGCTGGAGGGCTTGCGCGGCCCCCGCCGCACGGCGCGCTGCGCGACCAGGCCGGTGCGCTCCAGCTCGGCCAGGTGGAAGCGCGCCGCGTTGGGCGTCACCCCCAGCCGGGCGCCGAGTTCGTCCGCGGTCAGCTCGTCCCCCCGCAGCAGCCGCAGCGCGTGCGCCCGTGTCCCCCGCACCCCCGGGAGGGGCTCGCCGGCGTCCGGCGCCGCGTCCCGCGTCTCGTCCATCCGGCCTCCTCCCTCAAAGGATACGGCCGCCCGGTGCTCCGGCACAATAAACACAATAAGACTTGTATTTATCTGTCCGATCGTGCTAGGCTAGGACCGCACCGGGGCGCCCGACGCCCCCAGAGAGGAGCCGACCCACCATGGCCACCACCAGCCCCGTCGCCACCGCCAGCCCCGCCCGTCGGGCCGTTCGCAGCGGCCCGTCCCCGGCGGAGGCGGGGGACCTGACCGACCTCCGCCAGCCGGCCGCCCAGGCCTTCCGCCTGCTGCAGGTCGGGTTCGTCGTCGCCCCCCTCCTCTTCGGGCTGGACAAGTTCTTCAACCTGCTGACGGACTGGACGCAGTACCTGGCCCCCCTCGTCCCGGGGCTGCTGGGCCTCAGCGCGCAGACCGTCATGTACGGGGTCGGCGTGGTCGAGATCGCCGCCGGCGTCCTCGTCGCCGCCAGGCCCCGCTACGGCGCCTACGTGGTCGCCGCCTGGCTGCTCGGCATCATCGTCAACCTCCTCCTCCTGGGGCAGTTCCTGGACGTGGCCCTGCGCGACCTCGGCCTGCTGCTCGGGGCGCTCGCCCTCGCCCGCCTCGCCGAGGCGCACGCCCGCCAGACGCACCTCGGAGGCGCGTGACCGGATCGTCGGGAGCGGGTCTGCGCGGAAGGTGCGAGCCCGACGGAGCGCAGACCGCCGGCGACCGGCGCCGGACGTGGGGTGGGGCCGCGAGGGAGGTTGCGGTTCCGCCGTGAGTCAGACCCGCAGGAGGACGACGACATGGCCGAGCCGACGCTGTACGAACGCCTGGGAGGCATCTTCGCGATCGCCGCCGTCGTGGACGACTTCAGCGACCGACTGCTGAAGAACCCGAAGATCGTCGAGGCCACCCCCGAGCTGCACGAATGGCACACGGTGACGTACCAGGGGCGGTTGCCTGGCCTCAAGTGGCTCCGCACCTTGTGGGTCGCGTCGTTGGCCGGGGGGCCTTTCCAGTACACCGGCCGAGAGCTGCGCGATGCCCATTTCGACCTGAAGATCCCCCCCGCCGTGTTCGACGAAGTCGCCGAGGAGCTTCGCCTCACTCTCGAACACTTCCAGGTGCCCGAGCGCGAGCGGGGCGAAGTGCTGGGGGCCTTCGCCGGCTGGAAGGGCGAGGTCACGGCCGGGTCTGAGCCCGGGGCGACCAACTGGCGCCGGTGGCGCAGCCGACCGTGAGCCGACCGTTCGGTGCGGCCCTCCCGTGCCGCACCGAACGGCGCGGTCGACGGAATCCGGGCCCGATCCCTTCTTCCTCAGGCGACCGGCAGGCGGGTGCCTGAGTTCGACGCGCAATCGGACTCGAGCGCGGCGTTGAGCCGCTGCCCGACTCCCTGCGCCCTACGGTGTGCGGTGCGGGTCAACACCGGGAGAGTGGGCGGGCGTTCCCCGGCAGGCGCGCACAGCCGGCGCGAGGGCCGCTGCCGGACGCGCAGCGTCGCGGCGCGTCATCTCCCCGTGCGCCGTCGTTGACTCCGTGACGACGATGCCCGGTGCCGATTCGGATTCCGCCACCGCCGGGGCGGCCCGCGCCGCCCGCCTGACCGTCGGCGGCGAGATCGGGGAGGTCTCGACGCTGCTGCTGCGTCCCGGCGACGCCCGCTGGCTCCTGGTTCTGGCGCACGGCGCCGGCACGGACCTCCGTCACCGCCAGATGGAGGCGACCGCGCAGGCGCTCGCCACCGCCGGGATCGCGACGCTGCGCTACAACTTCCCCTCCAAGGAGTCCGGGAGCGGTCGGCCCGATTCGGCGCCCGTGGCGACCGCCACGGTCCGGGCGGCCGTGCGGGCCGCCGCCGAGGCGGCGCCCGACCTGCCGCTCCTGGCGGGCGGTCGCTCCTTCGGGGGACGGATGACGTCGACGGCGGCCGCCGCCGCCCCGCTGCCGGGCGTCCGCGGCCTCGTGTTCTTCGGCTTTCCCCTGCATCCCGCCGGCGCGCCGGGCGTCGCGCGGGCCACGCACCTCGCCGCCGTCGGCGTCCCGCTGCTGTTCGTGCAGGGGAGCAAAGATCGGCTGGCCGAGCTGTCCCTGCTGCGTCCGGTGGTCGAGCGGCTCGGCGCGGGGGCCACGCTCCGCGTGGTCGAGGACGCGGATCACTCGTTCCACGTCCCGAAGCGCACGGGCAAGACGGACGACGAGGTGTTGCTGGACGTGGCCGGGTGGGTCGCCCGCTGGGCAGACCAGCTCGGGTGAGCTCCCCGGAGTCGCGCGTCAGGCCGCCGCGCGGCGCCCCCTCGAACGCACCCGAGGGCGGGGCCGGCCAGCCCGTTCCCGGCGGAGTCGCGGGGTTCACCCATGACCCGTGGCCCATGGCCCATGGCCTCGGCTGGTATGCTAGCGGCTACGGCGCGACCCGACGCCGAGCACACTCCCGATCGCCCCGGCCGGGGAGACGTGCGAAGGGGGGCATACTCCTGGGTCCTGTGAGCTGAGAGATCTGCCGCCAGGGCGGAGCCGGGGACCGCTGACGGGCGGCGCGGAGGATTTCTCAGATGCCGGTCGACAAGGACCTGAAGCGCCTGGTGCGCGCCCGTATGGCGGCGACCCAGGAGAACTACACGACCGCCCGGGCCGCCCTGGTGCCCCTGGCGCCTGCCCCCGTCGGAGACGACCTGAGGGCGCTCGACCTCAGGGCGCTGGTTTCGAAGCTGGCCGATCCGGCGACCGCTGGACCGGCCGCAGCGACGCTGAAGGCCCTGTCGCCTGACCGGCTGGTGCCTGCGCTCGTCGCGGGGCTGAAGCGCCCCGAGTGGCGAGTGCGGCGCAGCTGCTGCCGGCTCCTCGACGATGTGGACTTCACGCCCGACTCCCTGGCGGCGCTGCAGGGCGCCCTCGACGATCCCGAGCCTCGTGTGCGTCGTGCTGCACTCCACACGCTCAGCTGCCAGCACTGCAAGCCCAACGGCTGCGCCCTCGAGGTCCAGCCGCTGTTCGAGCGGATGGCCCGCGATCCCAGCCGCAGGGTGCGCGACGCGGTCCTCAACCCGCTGGGTTGGCAGCGCCACGGGCCCTGGGCTGAGCGGCTGGTCGAGTACATGGCCGTCAACGACCCGAGCGAGCAGCTCCGGGAGCACGCGCGGGGCATCCTGGCTCGGAAAGCCTTCCAGCGGACCGCCGACGCCGAGCGGCGGCGCCTGCCGGAGCGCCTGCGGCTCAAGACCGAGCGACACCCGTTCCATTGGGTGGCCCTGGACGGGGCGCGGCTGGTGGCCGGCTCGTGGTCGAGAGCGATCGCATGGGACTTCAACCACTGGTTGCGGGCTGGCGATGTCGTCGCGGTCTCAGAGAGCGGCCTGAGGTGGTACTTCGTGCTACCCGACGGCCAGGTTGCTGCTGGCCGCTCCGCCCGGCCCGCTGGCGAGGCGCTCGAACGCACGGTCCCTTCGTAAGAGCGAGCTGGCCGGCGCGGATGGGTAATCCTGCCGCTGTGCGGAGGCGCTCCGGCGCGTAGCGTGAGGACGGTGCCGCCGGGTCGTGGCCCCCCCGGCACCCGGCGGCACCGACCGACGCAGCAGCGGAGGAAGCGCAGCGACCATGGCCGGCCCGATGCGGCCCCCGAGCCCACCCGCCGCGTCCCGCCCGCCCATCGTCCGTCTCCGGTCGGCATCGCCGTCACCGAGCGTCGGTCGTCACGGATTCCTCGTGACCGGCTCGGGCGTCCCCCCGGCCGACGCCGAGGGAGCGGTTGGGGCCGCGGCGCCGAGCAGCGCCACCTCCGCGGCCGCAGCCAGAATCCGCCTGCGGGTTGCGCGGGACGCGGCGGGTGGGCTCGGGGGCCGCATCGGGCCGGCCATGGTCGCTGCGCTTCCTCCGCTGCTGCGTCGGTCGGTGCCGCCGGGTGCCGGGGGGGCCACGACCCGGCGG
>DATLLM010000598.1:0-7821 GCA_035537855.1 Chloroflexota bacterium
GCGTAGCGCGTCACCGTGATGCGGGTGATGGTCAGGGGGCGGGTCACGTCTGCTGCTCCTCCGTGGCGGCGGTGGTGGGGCCGTGGCTCACGTCCGGTGTTCCGTTCGCCCCCGGGTCATGCGGCTGCGGCGGCGGGTCCGGGTCTGGGGGAGTCGCGCGCCGCGGGCGCGACCCGGCCTCGGTCGCGTGGCGCAGCCGCCCTTCGAGCAGCGCGAAGTTGTCCAGCATCGCCCGGCGCGCGCCGGGCCCGTCCCGCCGTTCGAGCAGCTCCAGGATGGCGCGGTGCTCTTCCCAGGTCTGCACCGCGTCGCCGGCCGGCACGCCGGGCAGCGACGCGCGCAGCCGCACGTAGGCCTCCCAGAAGACGTCCAGCAGCGTCAGCAGCAGCCGGTTCCCCAGGCCGCTGTACAGCGTGCGGTGGAAGAAGCGGTCCTCGTCCGTGAACGGCTCGCCCAGCGCCGCGCGCGCGCCCATCCGGTCGACGGTGCTGCGCAGGACGCGCAGCTGGTCCGCCGACAAGCTCGCCGCCGCCACCTCGACGAACGCGCCCTCCAGCTGGCGGCGCACCTCGAGCAGCTCGAGGACGCTGCTGTTCCCGATCTGGATGCCGTAGGCCAGGTTGTCCAGGATGGGGGCGAAGGAGAACGCCCGCACGAAGACCCCGACCCCGTGCCGCGTCTCGATCGTCCCCAGCGCTTCGAGCGCCTTGATCGCTTCGCGCACCGAGTTGCGGCTGATCCGCAGCTCCTCCGCCAGCTGCCCCTCCGCGGGCAGCGCGTCGCCCGGGCCCAGGCGGTGGTCGAGGATGTAGCGCTTGATCGCCCGCTGCGCTCGCTCGAACAGCCGCCCGTCGCCCCCGCCCGGGGCGGCCGCTTCGCCGGTGACGACCGAAAATCCCATGTTCTGCCAGGATATAGGATCTCTGCTGCCGGGCATCCTACCACAGGCCCCTGGGGCAGCGCTACCGGCCGGGGCGCGCGGCGCGCCGCGCCCGAATCCGGCCCCCGCCGGCCCGCTTCGTGGTCGACAGAACACCCCTCACCTGCGCCGCGCGGGACGGGCATGATACGCTAGTCTGCGGATCAGCCGAATGAGAGAACGGGCGCCGGCGGGGGCCGGCACAGCGGCTCCGGGAGCGGCGCGCGGGGCAGCGCGCGGGGCAGCGCGCGGGGCAGCGCGCGGGGCAGCGCAGGGGGATGCGGTGACGGAGACGGCGCAGCGGGAGGCGGCGACCGGTGCCCCCGGGGACGGGCAGCGGGCGGCGGTGCGGCGGGTCGTCGTCCTCGGGGCCTCCGGCTCGGGGAAGTCCACCTTCGCCGGCGCGCTCGCCGCCCGGCTCGGGGTGCCCCACGTTGAGCTGGACGCCCTGCACTGGGGGCCGCGGTGGACGCCGGTGGCGGTGGCGACGCTGCGGGCGCGGGTGTGCGCCGCGACGGAGGCCGGGGGGTGGGTCGTGGACGGCAACTACTCGCCGGTCCGGGACCTCACCTGGGAGCGGGCGGACACCCTGGTCTGGCTGGATTATCCGCTGGCGCTGGTGCTCGCCCGGCTGCTGCGCCGCACCCTGACCCGGATCTGGCGCCGCGAGGAGCTGTGGGGGACGGGCAACCGCGAGGAGTGGGGCAACGTCTTCTTCGCCCGCGACTCGCTCCTGCGCTGGTCGATCGGCCAGCACCGCCGCCAGCGGCGCACCTACCCGGGGCTGCTCGCCGGGGAGTCCGCCGGCCGGCGCTGGCACCGCTTCCGCACCCCGGGGGCCGCCGCCGCCTGGCTGCGGACGGTCGCGCCCGCCGGCGCCGGCTGACGGCACCGCCCGCGCGGCGCGGCGGCGGGCGTTGCCAGTTCGACGGGCCGGCGCTACAGTGGCGGGCGACGGGCCGGTGAGTGAGTGGCGGCCGGCGCCCGTGCACAACGAGGGCTTTCGAGGAGGGAGTGAGGACCATGTCGCGGATGCGCCGCGCACAGTTCCTTCGCATGGGGGCCGCCGCGGTGGCCTCCGGGACGCTGCTGGCGTGCGGCGGCCCCGCCGCCGGGACCGGCACGCCGGCGGCCGGCGGCCAGGGGCCGGCGGCGCCGGCGAAGCGCCCGGTGACGGTACTCGTGGACAACGACTGGACCGAGGGCGACCGCTACACGGTCGTGCAGGCCTGGCTGGCCCGGGCGAACAAGGTCTACCCGCACATCAAGACCGAGCTGCGGGACAACGCGGCCTCGCAGGACAAGACCCTCGCCCTGTTCGCCACCGGCGACGAGGGCGACCTGTACCAGCTCGACCAGCACGTGGTGCCGGTGTTCGGCCCCAAGGGCGTGCTCCAGGACATCACGCCGACGCTGGCGTCGCTCAAGTTCGACCTCAACAGCGTCTACGACGTGCCCAACATCACGCAGTGGAACGGCAAGCGCCACGGCCTGATGATCCAGCTCCAGACGTTCACGACCATCTACAACGTGGACGCCTTCCAGAAGATCGGGCTCAAGGCGCCGGGCGCGGACTGGACGTGGGACGACTGGCTGGACGCGGCGCGCAAGCTCAACCAGCCGCTGGAAGCGACCCCGCAGTGGGGCACCACCCTCTCCGGCGAGCCGTACCACATGTTCTGGTCGGCGGACGCCCCGTACCTGAATCAGAGCGGCACCATGGCGCAGTGGGACTCGCCCGCCTGCCGGGCCGTCGTGCAGTGGATGGTGGACCTGACCCAGCGCCACCGGGTGACGCCGACGCCGGCGGAGGCCACCGAGAAGAAGCTCAACTTCAACAACGGCAACTACGCCATCAACCCCTACGCGCAGCCCAGCCCAGGCATCACCAAGGCCGTCGACGGCAAGTTCCAGTGGGACGTCCTGCCGCCGGCGAAGCACCCCCGGACGGGGAAGGGGATCATCCTCGTCGGCGGGCACAACTACCTGGTCACGGCGCGGGCCAACAAGCGGGGCGTGCTCACCGAGGCGACGCAGGTGCTGACCGAGCTGTTCCACCCGGAGATCCAGGAGCTCTACAACAGCGGCCTCAACCTGGGGTCCCTGCCGGCGCTCAAGTCGGTCGCCGCGAAGACCGGGGAGATGCCGGGCATGCCGAAGAACTTCAAGTCGGTGCTCGACGCCATCCCCACCGGCCGCAACTTCGAGAAGGTGGTCGGCTTCCTGGACTTCCACCGCGCCTGGATCCCGGAGTTCCAGAAGGCCCTGAACGGCCTCGCGACGGTGGAGCAGGCGGTCGCGGACATGACCCGGGCGAGCAACGCCGCCCTGGCCCAGGCGGCCCGCTGACGCGGCGCCGGGCAGCGGCGCCGCTGCCCGGCGGCCCACCCGGCCCCTCAAGGAGCGCGCACCACCAGGGCGCCCATCGGCCCCAGGGTGAGGGTCGCCGCGCCCCCGGCCCGTCGCTGAGGCGGCCTGTTCGCGCTCCGCCGCCGCGACCCCGGCCAGGAGACGCGGCGCGGCAGAGCGGGTCGCGGCCGCGTCGAAATCCGGGCCGGCCGTTCGACGTAGAGGTGAGCGCCGGCACGCCGCCGGCGCTCGAATCGACTCCAGGAGGAAGCGATGGCCGCGACGGTGCTGTACATGTCCGTCTCCCTCGACGGATTCATCGCCGGGCCCAACGTGCGCCCGGACAACGGGCTCGGCGACGGCGGGGCCCGACTGCACGAGTGGATCATGCCGGGCGCCGCGGACGACCTCGCGGCCGCCGTCGGGCGGCTGCGCGGCGCGAACCGCCAGATCTACGACGAGTTCATGTCCACGGGGGCCGTGGTCGCCGGACGCCAGACGTTCGAGCCCGCCGGCGGCTGGGACGGCGATCACCACGACGGGGTGCCCATCTACATCCTCAGCCGCCACCCGGCGCCCGACTGGGCGGCCCGCTGGCCCGCCGTACACTACGTGAGCGACCTCGCGGCCGCCGTGCGCGCGGCCAGGGACGCGGCCGGCGACCGGAACGTGCTCGCCCACGGGGCCGGCATCGCCCAGCGCGCCCTCACCGCCGGGCTGCTCGACGAGCTCGAGCTCCACCTGATCCCGGTCCTGCTGGGCGAGGGGCGGCGGCTGTTCGAGCACCTCGGCGGCGAGCAGCGCGAGCTGGAGCGAATCCGGGTGCTCGAAGGCGAGGGCGGCGTCACCCACCTCCGCTACCGCGTCCGGCGTTGAGGGCGCCGGCCGCCGGCCCCGGTGACTCCGATGGCCCCCCGGGGGTAGCATCTCCCCCGAGGTTCCGGGGTTCCGCTGCGCGCGCGGCGGGCGACGCGCCGCGGGCGCCGGACGCAGACGCTACCGGGTGAGGGGAGGCCGCCGTGCCGTTCTACGAGAGGGGCGACGTCCGGATTCGCTACGAGGAGGCCGGCTCCGGCTTCCCCCTGCTGGTCACGCCCGGCGGGGGCCTGAACTCCCGGGTGAGCAACTGGCCGACCGCGGTCTTCGACGCGATGGCGACGTTCTCGGACGAGTTCCGCTGCATCACGCTCGACCAGCGCAACGCGAACGGCGGCGAGTCCGGTGGCCCGGTCCCGGTCGACGACCCCTGGGGCGCCTTCGCCGACGACCAGCTGGGGCTGATGGACCACCTGGGCCTCCGGGAGTTCTTCTTCATGGGCTTCTGCATCGGCGGCCCGTTCGCCCTCAAGCTGATCGAGCGGGCGCCCGACCGCGTGGTGGCGGCCGTGCTCTGCCAGCCGGTCGGGCACCGGCCGGAGAACCCGGACGTGCTGTACGCCTCGGGGCGCGACGGCTGGGCGCCGGCGTTCCTCGCCCGGCGGCCGGACGTGACCCGGGAGACCGTCGACGCCTACCTGCACCGCCTCTACCGCGTCCGGCCGGACTTCGTGTACAGCGTCTCGCGCGACACCGTGCGCGCCTGCCAGACGCCGCTGCTGGTGCTGCCGGACGACACGCCGGCCCACCCGTACCCGGTCGCCATGGACATCGTGGCCCTGGCGCCGAAGGCGCAGGCGACGGCCTATCCCTGGCGCGAGCCCCCGGCGCGGCTCGCCCGGACCGTGCAGCAGGTGCGCGAGTTCCTGCGCGCGCAGCGCCCCGCGGCCGCCGCCCGCTGAGGCCCGGTCGCCGGGCGGCGGGCGCTGCGGCCCGGACGCTACGGCCCGACGCGGTCGGAGAACCGCTTGCGGTAGTCCGTGCCCACGTTGGCCCGCTCCACCTGCCAGTCCGGCGGGTTCTCCGGGTCCTGGGTGAGGACGGTGCGCTGGAAGGCCTGCACCCAGATGGTGCGCTGGGCCGGGCCGTCCGGCAGGTACTTGGTGACCGGCACCTGCTGCGCCGCGGTGATGGGCAGGCCGACGTCGTGGACCCAGCCCCCGGGGAAGAGGTCGGCGCGGTTGATGTACTGCCAGAAGAACTCCGGCACCTGCTGGCCGGGGGCCTCGGAGAGGTCGGCGGTGAAGGGGACGAAGACCGAGCCGTCGGCGAGTTGCTGCGTGCCGCTGCCGCCGTAGCCGGCGGGGGGCGGGACGCGGAGCTCCGGCGCGGCCAGGTCGTTCAGGCCGGCGTAGGTGAGGGCCGAGACGTCGCCGCCCACGGGCAGGGGGGCGCGGTCGGTCTGCAGCTCGTCCACCAGCAGGCCGTACATGAGCTGCCAGTTGGGATCGGCCGACTCGCCGGCGTGGTCCTCCAGGCGCCCCTTCTCGAAGTACTGGCTGGTGTGGCCGCCGGAGGCGGTCTCCAGGGAGATGCCGGTGCCCAGCAGGCGGAGGCCGTCGTGGTCGGCGTAGTGGGCGGCGAACGGGGCGATGGGCGGCCAGGCGATGGTCAGCTGCTGCACGCCGTGCGCCGGGTCGGTCGTGCCCCCGGCGTAGAGCGTGCGGCTGGGGACGGCCAGGCGCAGGGCCTGGCTCCCGGCGACGGGCGGCGTCGCGCTGCCGGCCCGGTGCCAGCTCTGCCCCCGGTCGGGGCTGGCGAAGACGCCGCTCGGCTCGGCGGAGACGCCGGTGCTGCTGGCGACGGCGGCGTAGACCCACTCCGGCTGGACCGGATTGGTGGTCAGGGCGGTGGCCAGCCAGGGCCCGTCGACCGGCGGGGCGCCGCCGTCGACCTTCACCCAGCTGGCGCCCCCGTCGTCGCTGCGCACGAGGCTGCCCGCGCCGGTGACGGCGAACCCGGCGTAGACGGTCGCCGCGGCCGGCGTTGTGCCGGCCGCCGCCAGCGCGATCGGGGCGGCCAGGGGCGTGAGCTGGCCGCCGTAAGCCGTCGTCCAGGTGGCGCCGCCGTCGACGCTCTTGAGCACGCTGCCCCCGTGGTAGACCTGCAGGCCGGCGAAGAGCAGGTTCGGCACCCCGGGCAGCGCCGCCAGGCCGGTCACGGCCGTCTGGCCGATGCCGCCGGCGCCGCGCTGGCTCGGGCCCAGAGCGGGGGCCCACGTCCCGCCCCCGTCGGTCGAGCGCCAGAGCTGGGCCAGCCCGTCCTGGGCCGTGCCGGCGGCGAGGACGAGTCCGGGCGTGTTCGGGTCGGGGAGGACCTCGCGCAGCTCCGCCGGCGGGGCGCCGGAGAAGACGGCCGTCCAGCTGGCCCCGCCGTCGACGCTCTTCATCACCCGCTGGCGATCGCCGGAGACGCCGAAGACGGTCGCCGGCGCGGTGGGACTGACGGCGAGCGAGCCGCGCAGGGGCACCGCGGCCGGCGCCGCCCAGGCGCCGCCCCCGTCGACCGAGCGCCAGACGGAGGCGCTGCCGGCGGCCAGCAGCGTCTGCTCCTCCGCGGGCTGCAGCGCCACGGCGGTGACCCCCTCGGGCGGGCCACCGCTCGACCACTCGCCGACGTCGGCGGCCGCCGGCGCGGGCAGCAGCAACGCGACGCCGCACACCGCGGCCCAGACCGAACGGGCGACCCGCTTCGAGCCAACGCACCACGTCATGTGTCAGTCAACGCGCAACCCAGCGGGATTTCTCGGCGCGGCGCGCCGGCCGCCCGCGGCGCCTCAGGGCTCGGCCGGCGCCGCGGGCACCAGGCGCTGCAGCACGGAGCCGGAGAACCCGGTGGCGAGGCAGTCCATGAGCACCTCGTCGTAGGCGCGGGCGCCGACCCGGTGCGCCTCGCGGCGCCGGCCGATCTCGCGGAATCCGGCCCGGCGGTAGGCGCGGATGGCGCGCTCGTTGTAGGCGTAGACGCGCAGCCAGACGTTGTGCAGGCCCAGGAGGGTGAAGGCGTAGTCGAGCACGAGCCGCGCGGCCTCGCTGCCGCACCCTTTGCCCCGGGCGTCGGGCTCGCCGAGCCCGATGCCGAACTCCGCCGTGCGGTGGACGTGGCTGATGTGGCTCAGCCCGGTGAGACCGATGGGCCGCCGGGAGGGGCGCTCGTAGATGGTGAAGGTGAGGCCGTCGTCCGGCGGCGCGAACACCCAGGCGAGGTGCCGCTCGATGGCCTCGCGGCTCAGCGGGCGGAGCACGTCGCCGGTCAGGATGGAGAGGGGCAGGTCGTTCTCCCAGCGCTCGAACAGCGGCAGCTGCGAGCGCGCCGGGGGCCCCAGGAGCACGCGCTCGCCGGCGATGGTGATGATGGGCGCGTCCGATTCGGCCATACGGTTGTCTCCATCTGCCGGCGCCCGCGCGCCGCCCCCGCTCGGGTCCGAGCGAGGGCGGCGCGCCGCGGCGCGGACGGCGCCGAAGAAGAGCACCCCTCCCGGGCGGACGATCGGCGGGCCGGGCAACGGCCGGAAGCCCGGGTGCGCCGCCGGGTCACCGCCCGGCTCAGGGGAACTGGTTGGGGAAGACGAAGAAGTAGTCCGTGCCGGTGTTGGCCCGCTCGACGAGGTACCCCTCGGGGTTGGCCGGGTCGTAGGTCAGGATGGTGCGCTGGTACGCCTGGAGCTGGATGGGCAC
>DATLLM010000599.1:0-5974 GCA_035537855.1 Chloroflexota bacterium
GTCCCCCGCCCGGCTCCCGGATCGAGCGCGTCGGGCGGGGGACGGACGCTCAGCCTAGCCTCCGACCACCGCCCCGCCGGCCTCCGGCGGCCGCAGGGCGAGCTCCAGCTCGATCCAGGCCGGCTGCTTGACGAAGCCCATCGCCTCGTTGATGCTCAGCATCGCCCGGTTGATCGTGTTGTTCCACGTCCGGATCTCGCGCACGCCGTGCGCGCGGGCGTAGCCCAGGCCGCGCAGCTTCAAGGCCAGCGCGATGCCCCGGCGCCGGTACTCCCGGCGCACGCCGGTGATGCCCTGGTAGAGCACATCCGGCAGCTCCTGACTCTTCCACAGGCTGGACACGCCGGCGTAGGTCGCTCCGGCGCGGGCGATGAACCAGGCCGGGGGCAGGACGTTCGGCGAGTCGAGCACGCCCTTGAGGAAGTGCTCGAACGAGGTGTCCGTGATCGGGTCGATCATGGGCATGTCCCGGGAGACGTCCCGGTCGAGCTCGTAGACCGCCCGCAGCACGCCGTCGCCCTCCCGGCGCCGCTCCTCCTCGAGCGTGGTGATGGTGATTCCGGCGCCGGCGACGCGGGCCTCGGCCCCGGCGAAAGGGGCCGGATCGAACGCACGGACGTCCAGGCGCGACTCCCACGCCCGCTGCATCTCGCGGAAGCCGCGGTGCTGGAGGAAGCGCAGACTCTCGGGGCGCGACTCCTGGGCGTCCGACCGCACCAGCAGCGCACCGCGCTCGGTCAGGGTCTCGCCGAGGGCGTCGAACAGCGCGCTGCCGTACCCCCGGCTCCGGTAGGCCGGGTCGACGGCGAGGAAGAGGG
This sequence comes from Chloroflexota bacterium, assembly GCA_035537855.1. Classification (GTDB taxonomy): domain Bacteria; phylum Chloroflexota; class UBA11872; order UBA12225; family UBA12225; genus DATLLM01. Next base: position 819 of record DATLLM010000599.1, read on the forward strand.
CGTACTTGTCCGGGTGGAACTGCTCCGGCATGTGCCGGAGCTCGCCGAACCCGACCACCAGGCCCTCGCCGTCTTCGAGCATCAGGCGCCGCCGGAAGTAGCGGTCGGTCTCCCAGCTGGCGTCTTCGTGGCGCAGCTCCGCCTCGCTGCCGGCGTGGTCAGGGTAAGCGGCGTTACGGATCGCGAGCAGGCGCGGGTAGTCGCGCTCTTCGAAGGGGCGCAGCGTCATCGTCGGGCTCCTCCGGCCTGCCCGCCGCTGCGGCGGCGGGCGGGATCCCCCGGAGCAGAAGTATAGAGGGGCCGGCCGGTCCCGCGGCGAGAGCGCCACGCGCCCGGCGGCGCCGGCGTCCTGGCCGGGACACGGGCCCCGTCCGGGGCAGCCTACAGCGTGTTGAGGAACGCCAGCAGGGCGTCGCGCTCGGCGTCGGTCATGTCCCGGAAGCGCCCGGCGGCCGCCGCCGCCTCGCCGCCGTGGGCCTGGATGGCGGCGCGGACGCTGCGCGCCCGGCCGTCGTGCAGGTAGCGGGAGCGCAGGCGCAGGCCCCACAGGGGAGTCGTCCGCCAGTCGCGGCCGCCGGCGGCGCCCTGGGTTACGCCATCGTCCAGGGCCGGGCCCAGGTCGTGCAGCAGCAGATCCGAGTAGAGCGGCACGGGGCCGGCGGCGCCGGGGAGGGCGGCCGTGTGGCAGGCGATGCAGCCGGCGCCGCCGAACAGGGATGCCCCCTGGGCGACCAGGCTGGCCCCGGCCTGGCCCTCGCCGGGGCCGGCCCCGGCGCCGGGGGCGGCCGGCACCACCAGGCTGGCGACGAACGCCGTCAGCGCGCGCACCCTGGTGCCGTCGTCTTCGAGCCCCGTGCCCGCGCCGGCGCAGGTGAACGGCTCGTGCGGCAGGGCGTCCTCGGGAGCGAGCGGACTGGTGATGCCGTGCTCGTTGCGCAGCGCGTCGGCGACGAACTGCTCGAGCGAGGCCGTGTCCGCCTTCCAGCCGTAGCGCCCGACGCGGTGGTCCCCGGCGGCCCCCTCCACCAGCTGGGGCCGGCCGTCGATGCCGTCCGGCCGCGGACCGGCGCCGGCCAGGATGGCCGCGTCCGGGATGCCGTCGATCTGCCCCAGACCGAAGAGCGGGGGGGCGTTGCGCACCGAGCTGATCGTCGCCCCCTGGGGGATGCCCGGCAGCAGCTCGCAGGCCAGCCCCAGGTCGGAGACGCTGCGGCTGCGGGCCACCGGACCGCCGTCCGCCAGCATCGGGTCGAACCGCCCGTCGACGCTGCGCCCCACCCGGAGGGCGACGCCGAGCCCGTCGGGGCCCATGCCGCCGGCGCTGGGCACGCTGTGGCAGCCGGCGCAGGAGGTCTCGTTGTACAGCGGGCCGAGTCCCTCGGCGACCGTCAGCTCGTGGGAGAAGAGGCGCTCGCCGAGCGCCACCTGGGCCTCACCCTGGCCGGCCACCCGGCCGGCCGGGGCCCCGAAACCGGCCAGGCAGACCACGGCGGCCACGGCCCCGAGTAGGAGGTGGCGCCAGCGAGACCGGAGACCCATTGCGCGCCCGCGCCCCTGGCTACGCCGCCCCGAAGGCCGGCGCCTCCACGACCGCGCCGTCCAGGCCGGGGTAGCCCGGGATGGGCCCGCTGACGGTCATCCAGATTCGCTGCCCGTCCGGCGAAACGGCGATCCCGTTCAGCCGTCCGGCGCCGAGCGGACCGAGGCCCGGCACCTGCACCTGGCGGACGGCGAGCGCCCGCCCGTCCTGGGACAGGCGCACCACCGTGCCGTCGCCGCGGTTGGCGACGTACAGGTCGGCGCCCCCGGCCAGGGTGGAATTGCTCGCGAAGGCGCGACTGACCGTCTCCGGCACCGTCGGGGCGAGGTCCACCGGGACGGACAGGGCGGGATCGGTCAGGCGCCGCGTCGAGCCCACCTGGAAGACCCGGCCGTCGTCGATCAGGGTCAGGGCCACGATCTGGTGGCGCATCGGATCGGTGACGTAGAGGACGGCGTTCGGCACCCAGTTGAAGGCCATCCCCAGGCGCGTCGCCACCGGCCGCACCTGCTCGACGAAGCCGGGCTCGATCTGCTCGATGGCGCCGACCGTGCCGCCCGGGGCCAGTCCGTCGATCCCCTTCTCGGCGTGCAGCTGGGCGATGGCCCCGTTGGCCGTGGCGACGGCGAACACCGCCCGCCCGCCGCCGTCCGGCGAGGCGCCGAGGAAGAGGTTGCCGACCGCGGCCGTCTTCAGGTCGCCCGGAATCAGCTGCTCCGGCGAGCGGTTGGTCATGCTCCCGGAGAAGACGCCGCCGGCGGTGGCGCTCGGGGCGTTCTTCAGTGGCCGCCCGTCCGGGTCGATGATCGAGTCGAAGCCGTCGCCCTGCGGGCCCATCGGCGTGCTCGGGAACCACAACCGGCCGAAGGCGTTGTTGATGGAGATTCCCTGGGGGTGGCTGACGGCGGGCATGATCGCCGTGGCCGCCGTGGGATTGTAGACGGCGTTGAAGAAGGCCGGGCTCTGGGCGGTGAAGAGCTGCACCTGGCCGTCGAGCGCGCTGGCCTGGCCATCGGCGGCGGCGAACCCGCCCGGCACCACCAGCGGGCCGGCGGCGCCCGGCGCGATGGACAGCACCGCGCCGTCCGGGTAGTCCAGCACCGCCCGCGGGGCGCCGAACTGGGACTCGCTGCAGACCAGGACGCGTCCGGGATCGAGGATCCGCCCGCTCTCCGTGTAGGGGAGGAAGGCGGCGTTGTCGTGGATCGGCCCGCCGGGCAGGAACGTGCCCACCGGGCTGATCGCCCCGGCGCCGGGGATGCCGACGGCGAGCAGGCGGGATTCCAGCGGGGGCAGGGCCTGAGCGCGCAGGAGCGCGGCCGGCTGCGCCACGCTTCCCACCAGGGCGAGAGCGCCGGCGAGTCAGACGCACGCTTCGTTTCATGAGCATGCACTGTACCCGCGCGCCGGCCGCTGCGAACCAGCCCTTAGGAGCCTGGTACCCCTCCACCCCGCGGGGGCCATCCCGGTGCGCTCACCCTTCCCGGGTTGACGACTCGCTGCCGCGCGCGGCCCACAGCGTGCGCACCACGTCCCAGACCACGTCCGGCGCGAAGCCGCGCCGGCTGAGGAGGCCCCCCAGCTTGCGCCCGAACTCGGCGTAGTCGGCGGCGTCGAGGCCGGCGGCGCGCTTCTCCGCCACCGCCAGGGCGAGGGCCCGTTCGTCCCCTCCGGCGTCGGCGATGGCCCGGTCGGTCGCCTCCGCGTCCACCCCCTTCTGGCGCAGCTCGACGCGCAGCAGGCGAGCGCCGCGGGGCCGGAGGCGCTGCCGGTTCTCCACCCAGGTCAGCGCGAAGGCCTCGTCGTCCAGGAAGTGGTTGTCTCGCAGGCGCAGGACGACCGCGTCAACCGTCTCCGGCGGCTGCCCCCTGGCTTCGAGCGCGCGGCGGATCTCGGCCTCCGAGCGGGGGCGGTAGCTGAGCAACAGCAGGGCCTGTTGCAGGGCCTGCTCTGAGGACTCCCGGCGCAGCAGGGCGCCGACGGCGGCGGCGGAGAGGACGTCGCCGACGCGCAGCCCGGCGTCGGCGGCCACGACCGCGGCCAGCCCGAACGCGAAGCGTCCCTCGATGAACAGGTTGATCCGCTCCGGGTCTCGCGTCTGCGGCTCGATGGCCGTCACCCGCCCGGCGAGCGGGCCGGGCCCGGCCGGCGGGGCGTCTCCGCGCTCGCCCTCCACCCGCCAATCCTACCGCCCCGCGGCGACCTCCGGCGCGCCCCGCCGCCTCAGCACCTGGCGCAGGCGCTGGTACCGACCGAAGACGGCCAGCGGCGGACGCAGCGGCTCCATCCAGCGCTCGGTCCGCGCCCACCCGTCCGGGTAGCGGGCCGCCAGGCGGCGCCGCTCGGCGAGCACCGGCCCGAGTCCGCGCAGCCCCGCCAGGCGTCCGAGGAGGGGGCTGGCGTCCCGCCGGGTGACCATGGTGTAGGGCAGGGAGGCGAGATCGTACGCCAGCACCGCCGGCAGGTACCGGGCCAATCCCGGACCCGGGTAGCACTTGGCGGTGACCCAGACCTTGTTCCGCCCCAGGTGCCAGTTCTTCAACGGCGAGCCCTCGCCGGCGCTGGCCGAGTGGGCGTGGCGCACCACCGCGTCCGGGGCGCTGAACGCCCGCCAGCCGGCCAGCCGGGCGCGCCAGGCGAGATCGACGTCCTCCAGGTACATGAAGTAGCGCCGGTCGAACCCGCCCAGCTCGCGCAGCATGGTCCGCCGGTAGAGGGCCGCCCCGGCGCTCGCGCCGAAGACCTCGACGGGGGCGCGCTCCCCCTCGGCCAGAGGACGTCCCACCAGCCGGTCCCAGGCGATGGCCGCGCGGTCGATGGTGATTCCGGCGGACTGGATCAGTCCGGGGGCGTGGTCGAAGACCATCCGGCTGGCGACGCTGCCCGTGCGCGGGTCGCGCTCCGCCACGTCGACGAGCGCGGCCAGCCAGCCCGGCTGGGGCACGGTGTCGTTGTTGAGGGTGGCGACGTACCGCCCCCGGGCGGCGTCGAAGCCCAGGTTATTCGGTCCGGCGAAGCCCTCGTTGCGCGGGTTGAACAGCAACCGCAGGCGCCGCTCCCGGGCCGCCAGCCCGGTCAGGTACGCGCCCGTACCGTCCCGCGAGGCGTTGTCCACCACCAGCACCTCGAAGCCGGCCCCGCCGGGGAGGCGCTGGTCGAGCAACGGCGGCAGGACGCGCCGCAGGTGGGCCAGCCCGTTCCAGGTGACGACGACCACGGACACCAGGGGCTCGCCGCGCATAGCTGACACCGTTCCGCCAGTCTAACGATTACGATTCCGGGATGAGCCAGGAATCTAGCGACCCCTTCGGCCAGAGCGAGCTCGAAAAGATGGGGCCGGTGGCGCGGATGATGATCGCCGTCGCCGGGCACGCCATGACCAGCTACATCCAGTTCCGCGCGCTCTGCGAGGTGCTGATCGAAAAGGAGGTGATCACCCGCGCGGAGCTGGAGCAGCAGTTCAGCCTCAGCCGGGAGGGCGAGCTGGAGCGCACCCTCGACGAGTGGTTCTCCCCGGACATCGCCTACCACCTGAAGATGGCCGTCCAGTCGGCGATGGCGCAGGACGCGGCCGAGGGGCAGCAGCCGGACGGGCAGCAGCCGGACGGGCAGCAGC
>DATLLM010000600.1:0-3222 GCA_035537855.1 Chloroflexota bacterium
GCCGCGGTGTTGAGGGGTTGCAGGTCGTCGTCGCGCGCCAGATGAGGCACCACCTCGCGCGCGCCGCCGAGGGCGAGGAAGACCCGCCAGGTGTTCCATTCGAGATACGTCGGCGGGTCGATCACCTCGCGGGCGAGGACGGCGCGGTAGAAGCCGAGGGCCTCGCCGAGCCGCCTGGGGGTCGCCGCCTCGGCGGCGTCGATCGCCCGCTCCAGACGCACCCGCGTGCGGCGGAGTCCGTCGACGGTCTCCACCAGGGCGTCGTAGTCCGCGGGCAGCGAGGCTCCGAGCGACGGCCCGGTGAGCACCGTGCGTCCGGTGCGCAGGCGCGCCTCCTTGCCCCGCAGGGTGGCGACGGTGGCGTCGAGGGCGCGGGCGATCCCGGCCAGGCGCTGCGGGTCCTCCCAGGGCAGCGGCGGCGTCGCCGCGGCGCCGTAGTGGGCGTAGAACGCGGCGTTGTCCTCGTAGGCCTGAAAGAGAGGCCGGGGCGCCGCCAGGCGCACCGGGGGGGCTTCGCCCAGGGCGAGCTGCAGCGCCGGCGCCGGCGCCGGCGGCGCCACCGGGCCGGCGCCGGGCGCCGGCCGGTCGCCGGCGTCGAAGATCAGCTCGTCCAGCTCGGCCTCGCGGCCGCTGGCCACCACCACCCGGGCGCCGCGCACGGAGAACAGCCCGGTGTAGCGGAAGGCCCGGATCAGGGCGTCGGCGTAGTCGTCCGTGCTCGCCAGCACCACCCGGCGACCCTCCGCCTCGTAGCGGGCCTGAGCGGCCGCCTGCGTCCCTCTGTCGTCCCTGGCCTTGCCCACCCGGCCGGTGCTGCGCTCCCGGCGCGCCCGGAACTGCCGGATCGCCTCGGCGGTCACGGCCGCCTCCTCCGTGCGCCGCATGGTGAAGCAGAACAGGCCGATCTCGCGCCGGGTCAGACCGTCCAGCTCGCGGATCAGGCGGGCGGTGGCGACGAAGGGGTAGATGGCGAAGTCCGTGGCCGGCCAGCGCCGCCCGCGGTGCTGGTTGTCCGGGTACTGCCACTTCAGCAGCTGGCGCAAGAGCACCTCGCCCGGGCGGGGGGAGGTGACGAAGCGCGATCCCGCCGGTGTCAGGCCGGCGTAGCCCCCCGCGTCGGTGGCGACGAAGCCGAAGAACTTGTAGGTGCCGTAGCGGGCCCGGGCCGTCCAGCGCAGGTTGTCCTCGCTCAGGGCGACCGTCTGGGTCTGGAAGTCCTGCGTCTGACGCAGGTGGCGGCCGAACTCCAGCTGCGCGCCGCTGCGGGGCCCCCACGGCATCTCCCGCTCGCGCCAGGTGGGCGCGAGCGACGCCAGCAGGCGCAGCTCCTCGCGCACCTTGGCCGGGTTGCGCGGCGAGCAGGGGAACGACCAGTTACCGCTCGGCATGTGGTCCGGGGCGTCTCCGCGCCGGCGCTGCGCGCTTGACCGGCTTCGGCTTCTGGAAGATGACGATGTACTGGTGGGTGATGTTGGGGATGTAGGCGAATGGGTAGCCGTAGGGGCGCAGGCGCGAACCGGCCTGGTACCAGATCTTCTCGCCCTTGGTGACGAAGCCGGCCGCTTCGGCCCGGCGGGCGACGTCCACGTGGGTGAAGACGTAGCGCCCTTCCTGGTAGGCGTCGCGCAGGATCACGGCCAGATACTTCCCGGCGCGCAGGACGCGGAAGCAGCCCCGCAGCACACGCTCCATGGCATCCAGGTAGGCGTCGTAGCCGTCGAGGTTGGCCAGATCGGTCTCGCTCCCCGAGCGCATGTTGTAGTCCGTGCGCCGGTTGGCGTGGCCCCCGACGTAGCGGGGGTCGTTGGACATCGTCTGTTCGAGGTGGACGTTGTACGGCGGGTCGGTGCAGACGAAGTCGAACGAGCCGTCCGGGAAGCGCTCGCCGTCCTCCAGCAGCGAGAGGGAGTCGCCCTCGTAGAGGGGGTACTCGGGCAGGGCGCCCCCGGTGGCGGCGACGACCTGCCGGTAGATCTGCACCCACCGGGGGTTGACCTCGATTCCGACGCACTCTCGCGGTGGGCTGGCGATGGCCGCCCCGATCAGGGTGCCGCCGACCCCGGCGAAGGGATCGAGCACCCGCCCGCCGGCCGGGGTGAAGAACTCGATCAGGCTCTGCATCAGCTGGGGGGGCTTGTTCGCCCCGTGGGCCTTGCGCAGGCGGTGGCCGTAGCCGGAGGGGTAGGCGGTGGTGATGACGCTCTTGGTGAAGAAGAGCCACTCGTCGCCGCTGAGCTCGTTCAGGGTGTTCCGGGGGTGTTTCCCCGCCCGTGGCGGCCGCTCGCCGGGCCGGGCGGGCGGTTCCGGCAGGTCGGGGAAGGCCAGCGGCCGCTGGATGGGCTCGATCATCTGTTCGACTCCGGGTCACTCTAGCACAGCCGCCCGGCCGCGCCGGATGCCGCCCCCGGGGAGCCCGTCCCCCGGCGACGGCGGCGCGGCGGCGCGGGGGCGGGCGGTACGCTTTGTCCCTATGGAGCAACGGACGCGACCCCGAGCGGACGCGAGTCCCCCGGCGCCGCGGCCGCGCCCCCGGCCGAGCGGGTCGCAGATCGCCCTCTTCCTGGCCATGTGCGCCGTGCTGACGATCGCCGGCTGCGTCCTCGTGCAGGGGATCGTCACCGGACAGGTGCCGGGGGCGGCGACGCCGGCGCGCCCGGCCTCAGCGCCGGGCGCCGCCCTGATCGGCGCGACCCGGGCGACGGGCGGATCGTGGCGCACCGGACCGGCCCTGAGCACCGAGCGCTCTGAGGTGTCGGGAGCGGCGGTGGCCGGGACGATCTACGCGGTCGGCGGTCTGGCCCTGGACGGTAGCTCCCTGACCACGGTGGAGGCCCTGCCGCCGGGAGCGGAGGCCTGGCAGCCCCGGGCGCCCCTGCCCGAGCCGCGCGACCACCTCGCCGCCGTCGACCTCGACGGCAGCCTGTACGTCGTCGCCGGCTCTCCCGGGTGGTTCGGCCAGCAGACGAGCGCCACCCTCTGGCGCTACGATGCGGTGGCCGACGCCTGGGAAGGGCGCGCGCCCCTGCCGCTCGGCCGGGCGGCGCACGCGGCCGCCGTTCTGGACGGCAAGCTGTACGTCGCCGGCGGCATCGGTCCGGAGCCCGAGCGGCTCCAGATCTACGAACCGCAGTCGGATTCCTGGCGGGTGGGTCCCGCGATGCGCCGCTCCCGCGAGCACCTCGCGGCCGCCGCCGCCGGGGGGCTCCTCTACGTGGCTGGTGG
>DATLLM010000601.1:0-2305 GCA_035537855.1 Chloroflexota bacterium
CTGATCTACCGGGTCTGCTCCCGCCCCGGCGGCGCCCCGGCGGCGCCCCGGCGGCGCCCCGGCGGCGCCCCCGGCGGCGCCCCCCGCCTCCGGGCGGCACGCGGCGTGCATGACCGACTCTCCGGCGGCGATCGCCCGAGCGGTCGCCGGGGAGGTAGTCGGAGATGGCCCAAGAGAAGGTCGTCCGTCGTGAGGTGCACGAGGAGACCGTCGAGGAGACCGGGGCGGCCGCCCCCGAGCGGCCGGCGGTGGTCAAGGAGACGGTGGTGGAGGAGACGACCGAGCCGCGCCCGGCCGGCGCGCTCGCGCTCCTGGGACGACAGGTGGCGCTTGCGCAGGCGCAGGCTCTTGGGGGTCAGCTCCAGCAGCTCGTCCTCGGAGATCAGCTCCAGGTACTGGTCGAGCGAGGGGATGAAGGGGGGCTCCAGCTTGACGGCGATGTCCGACGTCGAGGAGCGGATGTTGGTCTGCTTCTTCTCCTTGACGATGTTCACCGGCATGTCGTTCTCGCGGCTGTTGAGCCCCACCACCATGCCCTCGTAGACGGGGACGCCGGGCCCGACGAAGAGGGTCGCCCGCTCCTGGGTGTTGGCGATGGCGTAGCCGGTGGTGGTGCCGCTATCGGTGGCGACGACGGCGCCGTTGCGCTGGCGGGGGATGGCCCCCCCGATGGGGGCGTACTCGAGGAAGCGGCTGGTGAGGGTGGTGGTGCCGCGGGTGGCGGTCAGGATCGCCCCGCGGAGCCCGATCAGGCCCCGGGTGGGCATGCGGTAGACGAGCCGGGCGCCGCGCCCCTCATCCGGGGTCATCACCTCGAGCACGGCCTGGCGCGGCCCGACCAGCTCGGCGACGGTGCCGACGTGGACCTGGGGGGCGGTGACCACCACCTCCTCGACCGGCTCCAGGATGCGCCCGTCCTCCCCCCGCTTGAGGATCACCTCGGGGCGGCTGACGGCGAACTCCAGGCCCTCGCGGCGGAGCGTCTCCAGCAGGATGGCCAGGTGCAGCTCGCCCCGGCCGGCGACGACGAACCCCTCCGTCCCGTTCAGGCCGGCGCCGCTCGCGACGCCGGTGCCGGAGGCGTCCCGGGAGTCCCGCACGCGCAGGCCGACGTTGGTCTGCAGCTCGCGGTCGAGGCGCTCCTGGAGCTGCCGGGAGGTGATGGCCTTGCCGTCCTGGCCGGCGAAGGGGCTGGTGTTCGGCGCCACCGTCAGCTGCACGGTCGGCTCGGTGATGGCCAGGCGGGGGAGGGCCTCCGGGTGCTCGGCGTCGGCGATGGTGTCCCCGATGGCGACGCCGAGGATGCCGGCGACGGCGGCGATGTCCCCGGCCTCGGCCCGCTCCACCGCCTGCCGGCCGAGGCCCTGGAAGAGGAACAGCTCGGTCAGCCTGACGGGCGGGGCGGCGAGGACGTTCTCGCCCGTGGCGGCGCCGAGGCAGCGCACCTGCTGGCCGCGGACGAGGCCCCCGCGGACGAGGCGGCCGATGCCGATGCGCCCCCGGTGGGGGTCGTAGTCCAGGGCCGAGACGAGCAGCTGCAGGGGCCCGTCCGGGTCGACCACCGGCGGGGGGACGTGCTGCAGGATGGCGGCGAACAGGGGCCCCAGGTCAGGGGAGAGCGCGTCCGGGGTCAGGCCGGCGCGGCCGTCCCGGGCGATGGCGTAGATGACGGGGTAGGCCAGCTGGTCGGCGTCCTGGGCCAGCTCGAGGAAGAGGTCGGCGATCTCCTCCACCACCTCGGCCGGGCGGGCGTCCTTGCGGTCGACCTTGTTGACCACCACCAGGGGGCGCAGGCCGAGCCGGAGGGCCAGGCCGAGGACGAAGCGGGTCTGCGGCAGGGGGCCCTCGGCGGCGTCGACCAGCAGCAGGCAGCCGTCCGCCATGGAGAGGGTGCGCTCCACCTCGCTCGAGAAGTCCGCGTGGCCGGGGGTGTCGATCAGGTTGATCTTGACCTCCCCGACGCGGATGGCGGCGTTCTTGGCGAAGACGGTGATCCCCCGCTCCCGCTCCAGCTCGTTGCTGTCCATGATCAGCGTGCCGGCGGCGTCCGCGTCGCGGAAGGTCTTGCTCTGCTTGAGCAGACCGTCGACGAGCGTCGTCTTGCCGTGATCGACGTGGGCGATGACGGCGATATTGCGCAGGCCGGGATTCGGGCGCGCCCCGGCGGGGGCGGGGGTCCCGGACGTTGCGGGCGCGGCGACAGAGGGGGCGACTGACATGGGGTCTGCACAGAGTATATCCGCCGGTGGCGCCGCGCCGGCCGGCGGCGGCGCCGCCTCCGACCGCCGGGGCAGCGTCGTTACAC
>DATLLM010000602.1:0-4443 GCA_035537855.1 Chloroflexota bacterium
CGGTACACCAGGTCGAACAGTTTCCGGTTCTGAATTAGTTGTCATATCGAGAACTATTTGGTACGATCGACGCATGAGCACCGAACGGTCAGCGCCCGCCCTGTCGCCCCCGCCGGTGGACGAGGCGCTCGTCTCCCAGGCCGTGCTCGACCAGGGCACGGTGCTGCGCGCGCTCCACGACGCCGGCGTCCCGCCGTGGCTCGAGCTCGACCTCACCATCGGGCAGCTGCGGGCGCTCTACGCCCTCTTCCGCTCCGGGCCGCTGCCCATCGGGCAGCTGGGCGCGGCGCTCGGGCTGGGGAAGCCGGCCGCCAGCCTGCTGGTGGACGCGCTCGTCCAGCGCGGCCTCGTCGAGCGCAACGAGGACCCGCAGGATCGCCGGCGCACGTTCGCCCGCCTCAGCCCGGCCACCCGGGACCTGCTCGGCGAGCAGCGCAGCGGCGGGCGCGAGCTGCTCGCCGGCTGGCTGCGCCGGCTCCCGCCGGAGGACCTCGCCCACCTGGCGCGCGGCCTGCGCGCCCTCGCAGCACAGGCGGCAGCCGCGGGCTGCCCGCCGCCAGACCGCTCCCCATCGGAGGCCCACAGGGCATGACCGCAACCGCCATCGCTCCCGCACCCGTCCGCCGGCCGGCGGCCGCGCCCGCCGCGGCCGCGGCGCCCACCACGGCGCCCACCACGGCGCCCACCACGGCGCGCGCCAGGGTCCTGATCCTGGTCGGCGTCATGCTCGGCATGCTCCTCTCCAGCCTCGACCAGACCATCGTCGGCACGGCCATGCCCCGCGTCGTCGCCGAGCTCGGGGGCCTCTCGCACTACGCCTGGGTGGCCACCGGCTACATGCTCGCCGCGACGGTGACGGTGCCCATCTGGGGCAAGCTGTCCGACATCTACGGCCGGCGCCCCTTCTTCATCGCCGGCATGGTGCTCTTCCTGCTCGGCTCCGCCCTCTCCGGGACGAGCCAGGACATGACCCAGCTGATCGCCTACCGGGCCATCCAGGGCCTCGGCGCCGGGGCGATGATGCCGATCGCCCAGGCCCTCATCGCGGACGTCTTCCCGCCGGCCGAGCGGGGCAAGTGGCAGGGCCTGATCATGGCCGTCTTCGGCCTCTCGACCATCGTCGGCCCCACTCTCGGCGGCTTCATCACCGACCACTGGGGGTGGCGCTGGACCTTCTACATCAACCTGCCGGTGGGCGCCGTCGCCGTCCTCACCGCCGGGCTGGTGCTGCCCAAGGCGGTGCGCCGCGCCGCGCACCGCATCGACTACCTCGGCGCCGCCGCCCTGATCGGCGGCACGGTGCCCCTGCTGCTGGCGCTCTCCTGGGGCGGGACGACCTATCCCTGGGCCTCCGCGCCGGTCGTGGGCCTCTTCGCCCTGGCCGCGGTGATGCTCGTCGCCTTCTACCTGGTCGAGCGGCGCGCCGCCGAGCCGATCATCAATCCGGACCTGTTCGGCAGCCGCATCTTCGCCGTCTCGGTGGTGGCCAGCTTCCTGGTGAGCGCCGGGATGTACGGCGCGATCATGTACCTGCCGCTGTTCATGCAGGGCGTCGTCGGGGACTCCGCCGCCGCCTCCGGGGTGGTCATCACCCCGATGATGCTGGGGTTCATGACCAGCAGCATCGTCGGCGGGCAGCTCCTCTCCCGCACCGGACGCTACAAGTACCTCGCCCTGACCGGGTTCGCCGTGGCCACGCTGGGCATGTTCCTGCTCTCCCGGATGGACGCCGGCGCGACCGACGCGCTGGTCGTGCGCAACATGGTGGTCACCGGCCTCGGCCTGGGCTCCCTGATGAGCCTGTTCACGATCGTCGTCCAGAACGCCTTCGCCATCGAGCGCGTCGGGCAGGTCACGGCCAGCCTGCAGTTCTTCCGCTCCATCGGCGGCACCATCGGCCTGGCCCTCTTCGGCACGGTGATGAGCAACCGCTTCGCCGGCGCCTTGCGGGCCGGCCTGCCGCCGGCGCTGACCGAGGCCGTGCCCGCCGAGCGCCTGGAGGCGCTGCAGAACCCGCAGGTGCTGCTCGCGCCGCAGGCCACGGCGCAGCTCCAGCAGAGCTTCGCCGCCATGGGGCCGCAGGGTCAGGCCCTCTTCGAGCAGCTGATGCAGGCCGTCCGCGCCAGCCTGGCGACGTCGATCACCGACCTGTTCCTGTTCGCCGCCCTGGCGATGGCCCTGGGCTTCGCGGTGACCCTGCTGCTCAAGGAGATCCCCCTGCGCGGCGGCAACCGCCCGCAGGCGGAGCCGGCGGTCGAGACGGCGGAGGGGGCGCTGGCCGGCGCCGGCCTCGCCCTGGCCCCGTAGGGCGGCCGGCGCTTCGCTCGGCCGGGCGCACCGGGTAGCCTCTGCCCATGGGAGACACCGAATCCGCTCCTGGCCGGATCGTCGTGCTGAACGGGACGCCGCGCTCGGGGAAGTCCAGCATCGCGGCCGCGATCCAGACCGCCTTCCCCGGGGTGTGGATGAACCTGGGGGTCGACGCCTTCATGGCCACGACGCCGGAGCGCTACCGGCCGGGGATCGGACTCCGCCCCGGGGGCGAGCGCCCCGACCTCGAGCCGCTGATCGCGCGCCTCTACCCCGCCATGTACGAGTCGATCGCGGCGCACAGCCGGGCCGGGGTGAACGTGGTCGTGGACGTGGGGCACCACGACTCCTACTCCGTCCCCCTCGGCCTGCTCCCCGCCTGCGCCCGGCGTCTGGCCGGGCTGCCGGCCTGGCTCGTCGGCGTGCGCTGCCCGCTGGAGGTGGTCATGGAGCGCCGGCGGGCGACCTGGGGCGGGCCGGCCGCGGGGGAGCCCGTGCCGGACCCGGTGCGCCGCTGGCAGGCGGCCGTCCACGTCCCCGGGATCTACGACCTCGAGGTGGACACCGCGGCGCTCACCCCCGAAGCGTGCGCCGCCGCGATCCGGGAGCACCTCGAGACCGGCCCGCCGCCGGCCGCGTTCGGGCGGCTTGCCGGCGGCGGGGCCGGGTAGGGATCATGGGGCGGCGGCGGGCGGGGCGCCCGCCGCGGGCCGAGGCGGAGAATTCCGAGGGGAGCTGCCGAGCGATGCGCATCGAAGACCTGGACACCCCCGTCGTGCTCTGCGACCTTGACGTGCTCGATCGCAATCTGGCGGAGATGGCGGCGCGGTGCCGCGAGCTGGAGATGCCGCTGCGGTCGCACACCAAGTCGCACAAGATCCCGGAGCTGGCCCACCGGCAGATGGCCTCCGGGGCGGTCGGAATCTGCTGCCAGAAGCTCGGAGACGCCGAGGTGATGGTCGCGGCCGGGCTGCCGGACATCCTGATTCCCTACAACCTGGTCGGGCCGCTGAAAGTGGAGCGCCTGCTGCGCCTGACGCGCCGGGCGAAGGTCACGGTGGCGGTCGACTCGGAGGCGACGGCGCGGGGCATCGCGGCGCAGGCCGGACCGGCGGGGCTGCGGGTGCCCCTGCTGATCGAGCTGGACACCGGGGCGAAGCGCTGCGGCGTGCAGTCCCCTGAGGCGGCGCGCGTCCTGGCCCGGGCCATCGCCGACCTGGAGGGGCTCGACCTCCAGGGGGTGATGACCTACCCCAGCCGCGCCGGGGCGAAGCCGTTCCTGGACGAGACGCGGGACCTGCTCTCCCGGGACGGCCTGCCGGCGGCGACCGTCAGCGGGGGCGGCACCGGCTCCGAAGCGGTCTCCAAGGAGCTGGACTGCACCGAGCACCGCAGCGGCTCCTACATCTGGGAGGGGCTCTCCCGGGTGTCGAGCAGCGCCGACCTGCGGCCCGACCGCTGCCCGGTGCGCGTGCAGTGCACCGTGGTCAGCACCCCGACCCCGGACCGGGTGATCATCGACGGCGGGATGAAGACCTTCGCCAGCTACCCGCCCAAGCCCTACGGGCACGTGATCGAGCACCCCGAGGTCGCCATCTACGGCATGTCCGTCGAGCACGGGCACCTCGACGTCAGCGCCTCGTCGCACCGCTTCGAGGTGGGCGAGCGCCTGACGGTGATCCCCCTGCACCAGGAGATGTGCCTGAACCTGCACGACGAGCTGGTGGGGGTGCGCGACGGGCGGGTGGAGGTGGTCTGGCCCGTCGCCGGGCGGGGCAAGGTGAAGTAGGCGTCCGGCCGGCCCCGCGCCGGCCCCGCGCCGGCCCCGCGCCGGCTACGCGCCGGCGACCTGGCGGAAGAGGCGCAGCAGGTTCGTGCCCAGCAGCTTCCGCACGGTGGGGCGGTCGTACCCGTGGTCGAGGAGCGCCGCCGTGAGGTTGGGGAGCTTGGATGGCTCGTCCAGGCCGATCACGCCGTCGTCGTCGATGCCCCCGAAGTCGGAGCCGAGGCAGACGGAGTCCGCGCCCATCACCCGCACGCAGTGGTCGAAGTGCGCCAGGAGGGCGCTCATCGGGGAGCTGCGCAGGGGCTCCAGGGGGGCGGTGGCGACGGTCGCCGCGAGCGCGTCGGGCG
>DATLLM010000603.1:0-10327 GCA_035537855.1 Chloroflexota bacterium
TCACCCCGCACCCGCGTATGGGCGATCTGCGAAAGCCGTTCTTCTGGCTGGCCGTCGGCCTGCTGGCCTTCGTCGTGCTCGTGGAGCTCGGCGCCAACCTGGTCGGGGGCGCCGTGCCCTCCCCGGCCGGCTTCACCAACGCCCTGCCGGGCGACGTCGCCGACGCCGTGGACGACCTGGACGCCGAGCAGCGCGCCGCCCTGAATCTGCTGCGCGTGGGGAACAAGCCGCCCGGGCTCGGCATCCCCTACATGGCCCTGGTGGACATCCTCTTGCTCTACACCATCGGCCTGATCGGCGCCGCCCTGATCGTCCCCGAGCGAATCCAGGGCCGCGCCCAGGGGGTGGTCACCCTCGTCGTCTCCTTCTTCGGCTGCCTCGGCGGGATCGTCATGATCTTCACCGCCCTCGGGCTCACCCTGCTGATGATCGCCCTCCTGCTCGCCTTCCCCTTCGGGACGATCGCCTACTTCGCCCGCTTCGCCTTCTTCAACCGCGAGGGGGCGAGCGTCATCCTCTTCCTGCTGCTGCTGCTCAAGCTGGGGGCGAGCGCCAGCCTGGTCGCCGCCCAGCAGCGCTTCTTGCAGAACACGGGGCTCGTGCTGCTCTTGCTGACGTCGATCCTGGCCAACGTGATCCTGGCCTTCCTGCACGGGCTCGTGCCCCGCTTTCTGGTCAGCATCACGGACGGGGTGGGGGCCATCATCGTGGCCGTCCTGGGCGCCCTGTGGGCGCTCTTCTTCCTCGTCGGGGCGATCATCGCCGTCCTGAAAGTGCTGCGCATCGACCGGGCGCTCAAGACGTCGTAGCCCGCCCCCCGGCGGGCCCAGCGGGTCCCGGCGGGCGCGCCGCTCAGCGCAGCTCGAGGCGGCAGGCGATGGGACAGGCGATGTCGACGCGGGCGCCCTCCCGGAAGATGTCCGTCAGCAGCTGGCTCCCGGTGGTGAGGGTCGTCCGGGACAGGACGCCGTTCACCGGGCGGACGACCACCTGTGCCGGTCCGCCCTGGGCGAGGCGCAGCGCCAGGGTGCGCACCGGGCGGAAGCTGCCTCCGATCTGGATCGAGCAAGGGCGGTTGGCCTGGAGGACGAAGCCCGGCGGCGACGCCTGACGGCAGGGCGCCTCGACGTCGTCGATGGTCACCTTGCCGCGGAAGGGGTCGACCAGCAAGACGCCGAGCACCTCGATCAGGGCGGGGTCGCGGTCCTGCTGCTTGGGATCGCCGCCGTCCCGGCCGGCGCCGCAGCCGGCGAAGAGGAGGAAGCCGGCGGCGAGGGCGACGAGGACGGCGGCGAAGACCTTGGGGTTGCTCAGCCGGCTCACGGGTTGCGCTCGGTGATGGCGCGGCGCAGCGGATCGAGCACCCCGGAGATGCCCCCGATGGGCCCGACGACGCGCACCCGGCGGAAGGTGTAGGTGGTGGTGGAGGCGGTCGCGCCACGGTAGACGATCTGATCGACGGCGCTCAGCGCGCTGTTGTCCGGGGTCACGGTGATGGTGAGCTGGTGAATCACCTGGGGGGTGAACTCGACCGGGACGGAGAGGGGATCGCCGGTGTAGGCGAAGCTGCGGGAGGCGGAGACGCACTCGCTGCCCCCCTGGCAGGCCGCCTGGGCGAGGCCACCGCTGCCGATGACGTCCCGCACCTTCCCCCGGGCGGTCAGGTTGATCGTCGTCCCGTCCCGGGCGATGACCAGGGTGGTCACGCCGGGCTTGCCGACTTCGCCGTTCGCCCAGGTGCCGGTGTAGCGCCCGATGCGGCCGATCGTCCCGGCCTGGGCGGTGGCGGTGGCGCTCGCCGCGGCGTCCATGGCGGCGGCGGTCGCCGTCGCCGCGGCGGCGGCCTCCGCCCGCCGTGAGGCCTCCTGCTCGCCCTGCCACCACACCGCGCCGCCGACCCCGCCGGCGACGAGCAGCAGCAAGAGGGGGATGACGACGAGCCACCAGGGGAAGGGGCGCCTGGGGGGCGCGGGCGTCGCCGCCTCGACGGTGAAGGTGGGGCCGGCGAAGGAGAAGTCGTCGGTCGATTCCACCCAGGCGACGTAGGTCTGGTACTTGAAAGCGCCCGTCGTGCCCGGGGGCACGCTCACGGCCAGCCCGAACTGCTGCGTCCCCCGCGCCGGGAAGTCCCGCTCCGGCTCCTCGATCCTGGCCCAGCCCTCGGGGGCGCCTTCGGCGGGCACGAGGCGCGCCCGGCCCCGGAGGGGGCGGTCGGTGGTGTTGGAGACGGTGAACGTCCCCTCCCCCCGGCCGGTCTGGGAATCGACCTTGATGCTGGTGCTGGCGGCGGTGAGCACGAACAGGCTGGCCTGCCCGCTCACCCCGGTCGCTGCGCCGGACGCCCCGGCTGCGCTCTGGCCGTCTCCCTGGGTCACGCCGCGCTCCTCTGGCGATCAGCCACTGACAGGTATCGGTGCACTACACGGTCCCCGGCGCGGCCGCCGGCGGCGCCGGCGCGGGCGGTGGTGGTTCCTGGGGCGGCGCCGCCGGCGGCGCCCCGGCCGGCGGGGGGTTGCGCAGGCGCCCGGAGAGCCGCCAGACCACAATCGCCCGCGCCCCGAGCGCGGCCAGGACGAGCCCCAGCAGGGCGCCAAGCGCCACGGGGAACGCCTCGTTCCCGAAGACGGCGCTCAGCAAGCGGATCAAGATCGACGACAGGATGGGCAGGAAGAGGGCGACGAGCAGGGCGGTGCCGCCGGCGCCACGGAAGCCCCGCAGGCGCAGGGTGAGCCAGGTGGCGAGCGTCGCCCCCAGCCACAGGCCCACGACCACGCCGAGCACGATCGCCAGGGCCAGAATCACGGCCAGGGCCACCGCCTCGCCGATCGCCCCGACGATGACGCCGCCGACCCCGCCGGGGGCGGGCGTCGGCGTCACCCGGATCGGCGGCCGTCCCACCGCGCGGGGGATCGCCGCCTGCCCGAAGAGGGCGGCGGCGCCGCCGAGCACGAGCGCCGCCCCCAGCCCGCCGGCGGCGGCCGCGATCAGCGTCGTCAGGTACCCGTCCTTGAACTCCGGCTCAGGCGCCACCGGCAGCTCGGACGGCACCTCGAAGGCCACCGTCGGCCCCGGCGTCAGGGTCTCAGACGGGTCCTCGACGTCCCACACGTCCAGCCGCGCCCGCAGCGTCCCCGGCGGCGTCTGCGGCGGCACCCGCAGGCGCACGGTGAGGGTCTGCACCCCGTCCGGCGGGAACGGGCGCTCCAGCTCCCGCACCGCCACCCCGGGATCGTCCCCCAGCAGGCCGAGCCACGGCTCGGCGGCGGCGTCCTCGGCGACCACCCGGGCCCGCAGGCGCACCGCGCGGCCGGTGGTATTGGTCACGGTGAAGACCATCCGGCCCTCGCCCGTGGCGGAGGCCACCGGCGCGGCGTTCGCGGCGGTGGTGATGGAGCAGACGCTACTCATGTTCGCTCCCCGGCGGCCGGCGACGCCCGGCGAGGGAGTGTAGCGTCAGCGGGCCGACTCCGCCGCCTCGGCCGGCAGGACCCGCCGGGGGAGGGCGCCGCCGCGGCCCGAGCCGGCCGCGTGCCGCCCCGCTCCGGAACAGCCTCCCGTCGAAGGACCGCCGGGGGAGGGCTCAGATCCACATGGGGATGATGTTGGGCCAGCGGGGCGCCGGGTTGTTGCTCTCCGCCAGCCGCTCGGCGTAGGCGTTCTGGTGCCCTCCGGTGACGTTCTCGTCGATCGCCCCGACGAAGTGGAACAGGCTGCCGAAGGCCGCGAGGTTCAGGGTGTGCCCCGCCTCGTGCTCGATGTACCAGTGCCCGGAGGCGCGGTCGACGAAGGCGAAGCAGCCCATGTTGAAGGCCGTGTGCAGGTAGTTCAGGTTGCTGATCCACCCCCCGTGCATGAAGAAGGTGCCCGTCTTCCAGTCCGCGCCGACCGCCCGGACGCGGCAGAAGTCCGAGCCGAAGGGCCACGTCCCGACGGCGTGCCCGATCAGGTTGGCCACCCAGAAGAGCAGCCCGAGGGCGACCACCAGCCAGGACATCGGCAGCAGCCAGTTGGCCCAGCCGAGCAGGCCCTGGAAGACCTCGCTGTTGGCCACCGGATCGAAAGCGGCCAGGAAGTTGAGCGTCCCGAGCACGGCGGCGAGCGCGATGCCCGCCGGCGTCCCCAGGAGGGCCCCGTAGACGGCCAGCGCCAGCACCACGTTGAGCGCCGTGTTCAGCCCGATCAGCAGCCCGCGCACGAAGTCGCCGGGGCCGGAGGCGCCGCTGACGTTGGCGACGACGTACCCCACCAGCACCACCAGCAGCGTGACCCCGACGGCGGGCAGCACGCTGCCCGCCACCAGCCGGCCGGCCCCGACCGCGAGCACCCCGACCGCTGCGCCGGCGACGGTCGCCGCCAGGACACCACGTGCGCCCATCCGCTCCCTCCCGCTTCGCCTCGTGAGGAGGGGCGCCGGGAGCGCGCCGTGGCGCCCCGGACCCTCCCACTGCACTCAACGCGGCGGCCGCGAGCTTTCGGGACCGCCCGCGCCCTCCCCCGGCGGGCCCGCGTCCCGGCGAACGGCGCCGCCGGGCGAGACGGGCGCGGGCGGGGCGACCGGGGTGCCGGGCACGGCCGGCTCCGGGGGCGCCGGCGGGGCGGAGTCGAAGAACTCCAGGTCGTAGGTGCAGGCCGCCGGCTTCTCGTACTCCACGATGCGGCGCAGCAGGTCGCGGTACGGCTCGGTCGGGCGCGGGGCCCGGACGAGGAGGTGCAGCGGGCGGGGCCGGCCGTCGGCGCCGGGGACGCGCTCGACCACGTCGAACCCGCGCTCGCCGGTGGCGACCTCGAGGAAGCGCAGCAGGCCCTTGCGCGTCCCCCGCCAGCGGGAGAGGAAGGCGGCCGCCGCCACCAGCTCGCGCAGCCGGCCGTCGCCGGGCGGGAAGTCCGGGACGTCCGCCGTCCCCACCGCCCCGGTCTCGCCCGCCAGCAGGGCCTCCAGATCCACCCAGCGGGCCAGGTAGGGCAGGAAGTCCGCCGGCGTGCGCCGCGGATCGAAGTAGGCGTCCAGGCCGGCCAGCACGTCCTCCACCGGGGCGTGCAGCACCGCCATCACCTCCAGGAGGGCCGCGAGCGGGCTGCCCGGAGAGGCGGTGCGGCGGAAGATCCAGGGCAGCAGGCGCTCGATCTCCGCCGGCTTCACGGGGCCCGCTCCCGGGGCGCGATCGCCGCCGCCACCTAACGCGCCTCGTCCTCGCCGACCACCACCAGGTCGTGCTCGCCCGAGCAGAACAACCAGGTGTCGGGCAGGGTCACCCGCTCGCGGAACTCCTTGCTCGAGGCGGGCTCGTAGCTCAGGGCGTCCACGCTCTTGAAGACGCCCTCGTCGGTCCCCGCCAGCAGCAGAGACGCGGCGCCGCCCGGGGTGTCGCCGGCGGCGCCGGCCGCGATCCGGCGGGGGGGCACGGCGGCCACCGCCCGCACCGGCTCGAAGGGGCCGGGGCGGCCCGGCTCCGGCTGGCGCGTGGGCAGCCCGCTGCGCACCTCGGGCGCCGTCCACTGCAGGTCGCGCCGGCGCCCTTCGAGCACCTGCACGCCCAGGCGGTGGGAGGCGGCGAGGACGCGCGTCCCCTGGAACGCCAGGTCGTGGCAGCTCCCGCCCTGCCAGCCGGTGCGGTAGGGCACCCAGCCCTCCTGGGGGTCCTCCGCGCCGGTCGTCTCCCAGCTGAAGCAGCCCCGCCCGGGGTCCTCGCCGCCCGGGGTGGTCACCCCGGCCCAGAGGAAGGAGCGCACGTTGTCGTACTGCACGGCGAGCACGCGCACGTCCTCCCCCTGCAGACCGATCATGCGGAAGGAGTCGCGCTCGCCGCCGGCCCGGGAGAGGTAGACCCCGCCGTTGCTCTGGGCGGCGACGGCCACCTTCACCGCCCCCCCGGGATCGGCCGTCGCGGCCACGGCGTAGAGCGCCCGGCCGGGATCGCCGGGGTCGAGCCGGACCGGCACCGGGCTGCTGTCCGGGCGCGGCACCAGCTCGTAGAGGCCCTTATCCGTGGCCAGCAGGAGCACCGGCACGGCCCCCGCGCGCAGCGTCCAGGCGGCGTCCTCCACCTCGAAGGCCGTCTGGGCCAGGGCCTCCCAGGTCTCGCCGCAGGTGCGCGAGACGTAGACGTGCGAGCCCTGGCCCTCGCCCCCGCTCGCCCCGTTCAGGCCGGTGACCACCGCCAGCAGCCCGGGCACCTGGGGGTGGGAGCGCACCCGGCGCACGCGCTCGTCCGGGAAGCGCCCGACCGGCTCCCAGCCCTCGCCGTCGTCGACCGAGCGGAAGAGGGTCGGCCCGCTCCCGGCGTACCAGGTGCGCGGCTGGAAGGCGTCGGCCACCACGGCGCGCACCTCCCGGTCCGGCACCTCGTCCACCAGCAGGCGCACCCCGTCCACCCAGCGCACCCCCGGCTCCTTGAGGGCGATGTCGAAGACGTCGGACGCCCGCAGGGCCTGGCCGAACCCCCACGGGGCCCGCCCCGGGTCACCCGGGGCGGGCAGGGGGCTGAGCGTGCCGTAGAGGCGCTGCGTCACCCGCCCCCGCACCGCCTCCAGGTTCTCCTCCCGGCGCACCACCACCCGGGCCCGCACGCGCACCGTCTTGTAGCGCGTCCAGCTCACCAGGCAGCGCGTCCCCAGCGGGCGGCGCTCGTCCAGGTCGCCGGTCACCCGGTCGAGGGCCTCCTGGGTCTGCAGCGCCTGCAGGGCCTCGGCCGTGATCCGTCCCCCCTGCTGGGCCTCCGGCACCTGGGGCACGAGCAGCACCTCAACCGTTCCGGGCTCGGCGTGGGCCCACAGGTCGGCGCTGGTGAAGGCCCGCGCCCGGGCGACCGCCCCCGAGCGCTCCGCCACCAGCCGGAAGTCCCGGGCGGTCACCGCCCGCTCCAGGGAGTGCAGCTCCTGGGGGCCGCGGATCAGGGCGTTGGCCAGGGTCTCGGCCGCCCGGCCGCCGGTGGCCGGCTCGGGGTTGGCCACCAGGGGGCTGGCCCCGCCGGCGACGGCGTCTTTCAGCACCGTCAGCGTCCCGGCGGCGACGTTCCCCTCGGCGCCGCCGCCGCGGCGGTACCAGAGGCGGATCTCCCGCCCCGCCGGGGGCACGGCCGCCAGGGGGGTGGGCTCGTCCAGCAGGGCCCCGTCCGGGCCCCGGCTGCGCAGCGCCGGGGCGAAGCTGATCGTCCCGCCGAGGCGGTCGGCGACGTAGACCTGCGCCCCGGGGGCGACATCGCTGAAGTTGTCCACCTCCTGCCAGACGCGGTAGGTCTTGCCCTCGTGCTCGCGCGCCGCGGCGCGCGCCTCCAGCTCCTCCGGCCGGGCCTCGACCCCCACCACCAGATCCAGCCCGTCCCCCGTGGCGGCGATCACCGGCGGGCGCCGCACGCCGACCGTCTGCCCCGGGCGGCCGTCGCCCTGCCCGGCGAGCTCGCCGTCGACCAGCTCGCCGTGCAGCGCCGGCACCGTCACCGCCGTCTCCCCCGCCGGCAGCACCGCCCGGCGCACGGTGACGAAGACCGGCGGCTCCTGCCCCGCGCCACCGCCCGCCCGCCCGGCGGCGACGCGCGTCCCGCGGGGGATCTCCACGTCCGTCTGGCCCGCCCGCTCCACGGCGAAGCGCAGCTCAACCCGCGCCGCCGCCGGGGGCTGCAGGGTCACCCCGATCAGGCGCAGGAACTCGATGAAGGCCTTCTCGGGCACCCGGTTGAGGCGGTAGAGCAGGGTGTCGGTGAGGTAGGCGAAGAGCTCGAGCAGGACCATCCCGGGGTCGCTCGGGGAGCGGTCCGTCCACTGCGGGGTCAGGCGGTCGATCCGCGCCGTGGCCTCCGCCAGGAGCTGCTCGAAGGTGCGGTCGTCGAGGTCGGGGGGCTCGATCGGCATCAGGCCGGCTCCTCTTGCGGCGCACCCGCCGGCGGCGCGTCCGCCGGCCGCACCTGGCCCGAGGCCAGGTCGAGCGAGACGGCCAGGGGCTCCAGCCGGCGGGTCGCCCGCACGCGGTACTCCAGGTAGATGTCAAGGCGCTCGTGGTCGAACGGGCTGCGCAGGGCGTCCAGGCGGGCCACGTCCACCCGCGGCTCCCAGCGTTCGAGCGCCCGGCGGACGTAGAAGATGGCCAGCCCGGCGGTGGTGTCGTCGTTCGGGGAGAAGACCAGGTGCTGGAGGCTGCAGCCGTAGTCCGGGCGCATGATCCGCTCCCCGGGCGACGTGGCCAGCAGCAGGTAGATGGCCTGCCGGATGGAGTCGTCCCCCTCCAGCATCTCCACCCCGCCGCGCGGGGTCAGGGTCAGCCCGGCGAGCTCGTCCACCGCCTCGATGCCGGGGAGCAGGAAGCGCCAGGCGCGGAAGCGCGGCCCGTTCACCGCCCGCTGCTCCCGGCGGCGCCGCCGGCGGCCGGCGGCCCGGGCGCCGCGCTCGGCGCCGCCGCGCCGGCTGGCCCTTCGGCGACGACGTCCTGCCCCGGCGTGCGCACCACGTACGGCACCGTGCCCGGCGGCGTGCCGTCGGTCAGGCCGGTGATGGTGTCGAGGCAGACGCGCTTGCCCCGCACCCGCACGAAGTCCGAGTAGCCCGCCCGCACCACCAGGGTGGTCAGGCAGGGCCGGATGGTGGGCCCGATCATCGGGCAGCCGGCGATCGTCCGGCCCTCAGGGTCGTTCTCCACCAGCACCTTGCGCCGGGCCACCGTGACCAGGTCCTGACTCGGCCGGTTCTGGACGATCCCCAGCTCGTGCTTGCACATGACCACGCCGTCTTCGGTCAGCCAGCGAACGCCGGTCTGCGTCTGCCCCCTGGGCCCCCCGGACACCGTCTTCGTCCTTCCCGTGCGCTCTCGAACCGTCTCAGGCCCGGTCGAAGTCGATGGTCTGCCCGCGGATGGTCACCGCCCGGCCCGGGGCGGCGATGTCCAGGTCGACGGCCGCGTGCAGCAGGACGCGCTCCGGGCCGAGCTCGACGTAACTGCCGGTCTCGTCCTCCAGCCGCAGGCGGCGGCCGGCGTCGTCCAGGTGCAGGCGCTGCCCGGCGGCCGTGCGGAAGGTGTAGCGCCGTACCTGCCCGGCTTCGACCCCGGCGTCCGGCGGCCCGCCGGTGCCGTAGAGCCCGCCGAGCACGACCCCCTGCGCCGGATCGTCCTGGGGGAAGAGGACGAGCACGCGATCGCCCGTGTCCGGCAGCGCGACCAGCCCCTTGCCCCCGCCGGCCCCCGGGCAGACCACCTCGAGCCAGCCGGCGTCCACCTCGCCGTAGGTGGGCAGGGAGACCTGCACCCGGCCCAGGCCATCCGGGTCGTCCACCCGCGTCACCTGGCCGAGGGCGGCCACCGCCGGGCGCGGCCCCCCGGGGCCGCCGCCCCCCCCGGGGGCCGCGCTCGCCCGGCGCTCCGGCGGCGCGCTCGACACCTCCGAGATGAAGCCGAAGCGGCCGTCTACGGTGTGCGTCACCTCGGTCAGCACGTAGCGACCGGCCACCTCTGGGGCGACGCCGGAGACGTCGACGGCGACGCCGGGGAACAGGCGCGGGTCGCCCCCGGCGACGCCCCAGAGCGTCACCTCCCGGGCCAGCCGGCGATCGAGCTCCGCCTGCGCCAGGGCCTCGGCGCGGGGGTCGTCCGGCGCCGGGCCGTCAACGAGCACGACCTTGCCGGCCTCGCCGAAGCGGTCCGGCGCGGCGCTGGCCGGCACCTCCCGGCCCGAGCGGGGGCGGTCGACCGCGCCACGGTGGACCTCAACGCGCAGGGCGTCCCAGCCCAGCGCCTCGACCGAGCGGCAGGCCGGGTCGCCGTTCACCTCCAGGCGGGCCTCGAGCAACGAGGCGCCGAGGGCGAGCGGCAGGGGCTCCCCG
Organism: Chloroflexota bacterium; assembly: GCA_035537855.1. Lineage (GTDB taxonomy): Bacteria > Chloroflexota > UBA11872 > UBA12225 > UBA12225 > DATLLM01. The sequence goes on from DATLLM010000603.1 coordinate 9,808, forward strand.
GCGCCCCCCGCCCGGCCGCGCAGCGTGAGCAGGTGCAGCGTCCGCCCGCGCACCGTCAGGTACAGCCCGCTGCGCTCGGCCACGTCCACCAGCAGATCGAGGTCCGAGCGGCGGTGCTGCAGCAGGCGCGGCCACAGCGGCCCCGGCTCGTCCGCCTCAACGTCCAGGCCGAGGTCGGAGACCAGGTCGCGGGCCAGGTCGCGGGGGGTGACCTGGACGTGGGCCCGCACCGTCTGGCGCTTGCGCAGCCGGTGCAGCGGGTCGTAGCCCCGGACCCGCAGCTCGCGCCCCCCGTCCGGGGCGTAGACGTGCTCGACCGCCGTCACCTGCCCCTCGAAGAGGGCCCGGCCGCCGGCCCCGCCGGCCCCGCCGGCCGGCGCCCCGAGCGCGCCGAGGGCCCCGTCGCCCGGCAGCGGCTGCCCCGGCGCCACCCCGGCGGCGGGCGGGGCGACGAGGACGCGCAGCGCCGCCCCGGGGGTCAGGGTGGACGCCACCGCCAGGGGCCCGGGGGGATCGCGGA
>DATLLM010000604.1:0-6369 GCA_035537855.1 Chloroflexota bacterium
GTGCAGGAGGTGCTCGCCCGCCGGGCGTCGGTCGGCGCCGAGCTCTCCGGCCACCCCCTGACCACCGAGCAGGTCAGCGCGCTCCTGGTGGACGTCCTCGGGCCGGTGCCGGCGCCGGCCCGGCGCCGGGTGACCGCGGACGAGGTCCTCCTGGCCACCGCGGCGACCTTCGGCGTCGCCGTCGCCGACCTCAAGGGGCGCCGCCGCGACCGGGAGGTCGCCCTCCCCCGCCAGGTGGCCATGTACCTGATGCGCCAGGAGACCGGGTCGAGCCTGACCGAGATCGGCAACGAGCTCGGCGGGCGCGACCACAGCACCGTCATCTACGGCTGCGAGCGCGTCGAGCACGCCCTGCACACGGACGGCCGGCTCGCCGAGCTGGTGACCGCCGCCCGCCAGCTCGTCGCCGGCGCGGCCGCATCCGCCCGGCCTCCGGCGGCCGCCACCCTAGACTGACGTAACCGGGCCGCCGCGGTGTGCCAGCCGCCGCGTGATCAAAGAGAGAGAGTTAGGATCAGGTGAGCATCGTCGAACGGGACCTCGAGCGCCCAGCCGGAGACGTTGTGGAAAGGACTGGCAGCGCCATGCGCATCTCCTGCGCCCAGGAACACCTCAGCCGTGGCCTGGCCATCGTCGGCCGGGCCGTTGGCGGACGGACGACGCTCCCCGTCCTGAACAACGTCTACCTGGCCAGCGACGGCGAGCGCCTGAAGCTGAGCGCGACGAATCTGGAGATCGGCATCACCACCTGGGTGCCGGGGCGCGTCGAGGGCGAGGGGCAGCTCACCGTGCCCGCCCGCCTCCTGGCGGACTTCGTCAACACCCTGCCCGCCGGGCAGGAGGTGGAGCTGGACGCCAACGAGCGCACCCACACCCTGCACCTGAAGTGCGCCCGCTACAACGCCAACATCAAGGGCATCGACCCCGAGGAGTTCCCGCCCATCCCCTCGGCGGACGACCGCCCCACCATCAAGCTCGGCGCCGGCCTGCTGAAAGAGATGATCCAGCAGGTGGCCTTCAGCGCCGCCCGGGACGAATCCCGCCCCGTGCTCGCCGGCGTCAACCTCCGCCTGGACGAGACCCGCCTCGTCCTCTCCGCCGCCGACGGCTTCCGCCTGTCCAAGCGCGAGGCCGCCCTCGAGCAGGGCCTCCCCGAGAAGCTGGACATCATCATCCCCGCGCGCGCCCTCACCGAGCTCGCCCGCCTGCTGGACGACGGCGACGAGGACGTGGAGGTCACCGTCACCCCCAACCGCAGCCAGGTGGTCTGCCGCGTGCGCTCCGAGGCGGGCGAGGTGATCCTGGTCAGCCGCCTCCTGGAGGGGCAGTTCCCGGATCTGGAGCGGGTGATCCCCAAGACCCACACCACCCGGGTCACCCTCAAGCGCGGGGACTTCGTCACCGCCACCCGCATCGCCGCCCTCTTCGCTCGCGACGCGGCGAACGTGATCAAGCTGGAGGTCACCCCCGGCGCCGAGGGCGGGCTCACCCCCGGTCGCATCACCCTCTCCGCCACCGCCATGGAAGTGGGCGACAACGAGGGCGAGCTGGACGCCGCCGTCGAGGGCGAGGCGACCTACATCTCCTTCTCCTCCGAGTACCTCTCGGACGTCCTCGGCGTGCTCCCCTCGGACGACATCTCCCTCCAGATCACCGGCCCCCTCTCCCCCGCCGTCGTCCGGGGGGTCGATCAGCCGGACTACACCCACGTCATCATGCCCATGCACACCGTGAGGTAGTGCAAGGCGAGCAGCAGAAGAAGAAGGGGCGGCAGCCGAAGAGATCGGTGTTCCGCGGGGAGCGGGCGGGCAAGCAGCCGAGGAGTGCGCTTTGTCGCGGGTAGGGCCCGGAGCCGGCAGCCGTTCGGCCGCGCACGGCCGCGTTGCCCACGGCCGCGAAGGCGTGGGGAGCGTGCGGGAGTAGCGTTGAACCCACGCCTTTCGCCCCCCGGACTCGCGGGCGCACCGTTCCGCCGCAATGCGCAGCCGGATGGCTGCCGCCAGCGATCCCGCCCGCGCAAAATCGTGCTCCTCGGCTGCCGGCCCTCCCGCTTCTCCTCCTCCGCCTCCGCCGCACTGAGATGAGCCCGTGAAGATAGAGAGCGTCACCGCCTACCACCTGCCCGGCACCCGTTACCCCTGGGTCTTCCTCCGCCTGGACACCGACACCGGCGTCCACGGCATCGGTCAGGTGTCAAGCGGCCCGAACAGCGCCGCCGTCGCGGCCGCCGCCGCCCGCCTCGCCCCGCTGCTGCTCGGCGAAGACCCCCGCCGCATCGAGCACCTCTGGTACAAGCTCTACTCCTCCTTCAACTCCGTCGGCTCCCTCGGCCTCGCCTCCGCCCTCATCAGCGGCGTCGACATCGCCCTCTGGGACATCAAGGCGAAGGCCCTCGACCTCCCCGTCTACGAGCTCCTCGGGGGGCGCTTCCGCGAGCGCCTGCTGCTCTACAGCAACGGCTGGTTCGGGGGCTGCACCACCCCGGAGGAGTACGCCGCCGCCGCCCGCAAGACGGTCGACGTCGGGCACAGCGCCATCAAGCTCGACCCCTTCCGCTACCACGGCCAGGACTTCCAGAAGTGGGGCGCCGGCTACGATCCCGGCCAGGAGCTGGAGGCGGGGCACATCGTGGAGGCCATCCGCGACGCCGTCGGCCCCGGCGTCGAGATCCTGATCGACGCCCACGGCCGCTTCGACGTCCCCACCGCCGTCCGGCTCGCCCAGCGCCTCGCCCCCTACCGCATCGGCTGGTTCGAGGAGCCGGTCCCGCCGGAGAACGCGGACGCCCTGCGCCAGTTCCGCGCCCGCACCCAGATCCCCGTCTGCGTCGGCGAGCGCCTCTACACCCGCTGGCAGTTCCGCACCGTCCTCGAAGGGCAGCTTGCCGAGTACCTGATGCCGGACGTGATCCGCACCGGCGGGATCAGCGAGCTGCGCAAAATCGCCACGATGGCCGAGGCCTACTTCGTCCCCGTCGCCCCGCACGACGCCACCGGCCCCCTGACCCTCGTCGCCGGCGCCCAGACGATGACCGCCACCTCCAACTTCTACCGCCTGGAGATCGCCTACTCCGAGCTGGAGCAGTACAACCGGGCGCTCACCCCGGCCCTCGACGTGCGCGACGGCTACTACTTCGTCTCCGACCGGCCGGGCCTCGGTCACGACCTGCGCGAGGACTACCTCGCTCAGGCCATCCCGTTCTGAGCGTCCGTCACCGACAGGAACTCCAGGATCGCCCGGGCCACCTCTCCCGGGTGGCTGGCGTGCACCGCGTGGCGCGCCCCCGGGAGTCGAAGCAGCTGCCCCCGCGGCAGCCGGGCGACGAATCCCTCGGCCGCTTCGTCCCCGAGCACGCCTCCGGCCGCCGGGTCGGCCTGGACGACGAGCACCGGGGCCGCCACGTGCGGCGCCTCGGCCCAGGCCCACGGCGCTCCCGGGGGCGCGTCCAGGTAGGTGCGGTACACCGCCTCGTCCGCCCGGCGGAAGATCGGGGCCAGGGCCCGGGCCGCCAGGGGCGAGCCGGTGCTCGCCGTCAGGTACGCTTCGAGCGCCCCCGGGGGGCCGTCGCGGAGCCGGTAGACCTCGGCCACCTCCGGGTTGCGCCGTCCGGCGTCGAGCGGCGGATCGAGCAGCACGGCCGCCGGGACGCGGTGGGGCGCGTGCACCACCAGGGCCAGGGCGACGAGCGCGCCGAGGGAGTGCCCGACCACCGGCGCCTGCGCCACCCCCAGGGCGTCCAGGGCGCCCACCAGCGCCCCGGCCAGGGCCTCAGGGGAGTAGCCCGCGGCGCCCCCCGCCGGCGGCTCGCTCTCCCCGTGCCCCGGGAGATCGGGGGCGATCGGCGCCCAGCCCGGGGCGCCCGCCCCGCCGGCAACCAGGCGCCGGGCCAGCGCCTGCCAGACGGCGCCGGACGCCCCCAGCCCGTGCACCAGCAGCAGGGGGCGCCCGGCCGGCGCCGCGCCGTGCGCCAGGCGCAGGTGCAGCCGGCGCCCGCCGGCCGGGACGTCCCGCTCCTCCCAGGTCAGGCTCGGGCTCGCGCTCGGGCTCGGGCTCAGGTCTCGAGGTTGAGCCACGCCACCTGCTCCGGCGTCAGCTCGATCTCCGCGGCGTCGAGGCTGCTCTCCAGCTCCTCAACCGTCCTCGGGCCCACCAGGGCGAACGTGCGCAGCTCCGGCTGGCACAGCACCCAGGCCAGGGCGATCTGGATCGGCGCCTTCCCCAGCTCGGCCCCCAGCCGCGCGGCGCGGTCGAAGCGCTCCCAGTTCTGGTCGCTGTAGTAGACGCGCACCATGTCCGGGTTGTCGGGCGCGTCCCGCGTGAAGCGCCCGGTGAAGAAGCCCCCCGCCTGGGACGACCAGGACAGCAGCGGGTACCCCGTGCGCCGGTACCATTCGAGCGCCGCGGCGTCGCCGGAGACGGAGACGCAGTCCGCCCACATCGGCTCCCGCGGCACGGCGAGACTCAGATTCGGGCTGCTCGCGGCGAACCCGGGCAGGCCCCGCTCCCGGGCGAACGCGTTCGCCGCGTCGATCCGGTCGGGCGTCCAGTTGCTGCCCCCGTAGGCGCGGACGCGGCCCAGCCGCTGGTGGTGGGCGAGCGTCTCCACCACCCCGCCGGCCGGCACGTCCGGGTCGTCGCGGTGCAGCAGGTAGAGGTCGACGTACGGCGTCCCCAGGCGCTCGAGGCTCTGCCCCAGGTCGAACGCGATCTCCTCCGGGTTGACCCGCTTCCGCCCGTCTGAGGCGTGGTGCCCGCCCTTGGTCAGCAGCAGCACGTCCTCCCGCCGCTTCCGGCGGCGCAGCCACTCCCCGATCGCCCGCTCGCTCCCCCCGCCGCGGTAGATATGGGCCGAGTCGATCAGGTTGCCGCCGCGGGCCAGGAACGCGTCGAGCAGCGCGTCGGACACGTCCTGCTGCTGGGGCATCAGGGCCATGGAGCCGAGCACGACGCGCGACGCCGGGCGGTCGAGTCCCGGGATGGTGGCGTACTTCATGGCCCGCATGATACCCGCCGCCCCGGGGCGCGCCGCCCTCCGGCGGGCGCCTCCAGCGGGCGCCTCCAGCGGGCGCCTCCGGCCACCTCGGCCACCTCGGCCTTCAGCGTTCAGGCCGGCGTGATCCCCTTCGACTTCACCAGATACTTGTCCACCACCTCCTGGGCCTGACGCTCCCGCTCTTTGAGCGCGTCCTGGAGCGAGAGCTGCCCGCTCATGAAGGGGGTGACCACGTCCTGGAGGGGCAGCAGCTCCGCCCCGCCGGGCACGGAGAGGACGAAGCGGCGCTTCTTCATCTCCTGCGCCTGCAGGGCGCGGGGCTTGTCCCCCTGGATGTAGGCCTGGGAGGTGGTCGAGGACTCCCGGATGGGCACCCGGTCGTTGGCCACGGCGAACTTGACGTTGTTGTCGTTGGCCGTGATCCACTCGATGAACTGCCAGACCGTGTCCGGGTTCTTGCTCCCCTTCGCCACCGGCAGGGAGTGGCAGCCACCGTAGTTGGCCACCGTCCCGCCCTTATCCGGCAGGGGGTAGGAGGAGATGGTGTAGCGCATGGTCGGCGCCTTGGTCAGGAACTGCTCGCCGCGCTCGGAGAGGGTGGCGTGCAGGTAGGTGAAGCCCCCCTCCATCATCACCTGCTCGCCGCTGGGGTTGGAGAAGGACTTGCGGAAGCCGTCGATCGCCTCCCACCCGCCCTGGTTGTCCACGATCTTCTTCAACCAGGTCAGGGCCTCGATCGCCCGGTCGTTGAAGAACGTGATCTTGGTGCCGTCGGCGCTGATCAGCTCGCCGCCCAGCTGCCAGTAGGGGACCATCCAGAGGTAGACCCCGCCCGAGCCGGCGAAGGGGAACCAGCCGAGGTGCTGCACCGACCCGGCGCCGCCTTTGAAGGCCCGGGTCGCCCCGGCCTCCAGCTCCGACCACTTGGCCGGCACCTTCTCCGGGTCGAGCCCCGCTTTCTGGGCGTTCTCCACGTGGGTGTAGAGGATGCGCGTGTCCGGGGCGTAGGGCATCGCCACCATGTGCCCCTTGAACTCCATGTCCCGGCGCAGCGACTCCCAGATGTCCGCCTTCTTCACCTGCTTGCTGGCGGCGATGTACTTCTCGAGGGAGATCGTCGCTCCGTCGACGAAGTCCTGCTGCGCTTGCAGGCTGCCCCCGGAGTAGGTGTCCGGCGCCGTCCCGGCGGCCGACGCGGCCAGGAACTTCTCCTGCAGGTTGCCCGGCGGCGTCGACGTCTCCAGGGTCAGTCCGGGGTTCTGCGCCAGCAGCGGATCGGTGATCTCCTTGCCGATCCCCTCCCGCCACCTGAAGCGCGGGTTCTCCCACACCTGCAGCGTCACCGGGCGGCTCGCCGCCGCCGGCGGCGCCTGGCC
>DATLLM010000605.1:0-3544 GCA_035537855.1 Chloroflexota bacterium
CACCAAGACCGCCCCGCCCGCGGCCGCGGGCGGAGCGACCTGCGGGGCGCGCCGCTCGGGAGACTCAGCGGGTGACGGCCTCTCGCTCCACCGGGCCGGCGCCGCGCAGCTCGTAGCGGTGGCGCCCGTCCGCGATCGCCACCGCCACCAGCGGCGCGGCCGCCCCGATGGCGGCGACGAACGGGGGGACGAAGAGGCTCAGCACGCCGAGCACCGCGAGCGACCCGGCGCCGATCAGGCGCGAGGGCGAGGGGTGGTGGTTGACGCGGTAGGAGAACCAGGCGTGGGTGCTGAGGTAGAGGAAGGGGCCGGCGTAGAGCAGCAGGGCGGTGGTCGGGCTGGTCGCGCCGAAGGGGTGGGCGATGACGCTCTCGTCCCCGACGGCGGTCAGGATCAGGGCGGCGACGATCACGAAGAGGGCGTTGAAGGCCTGGATGGAGACCCGCACCGGGTCGGACGAGGCGCGCAGGGTGTTTTGCGTTTCCGCCTCCCGGGCGTCGAAGTAGGCGTACCACATGGCCACCGTGCCGGTCAGGGCGACCGTCCCGGTGAGCAGCGTGATCGGCGCCTCGATGTTGGCGGCGATCGCCGTGCCGGTGGTCAGGATCGTCTCGCCCAGGGCGATGATGAAGAACAGGCGGGCGCGCTCGAACAGCCGCTCGCGCATCAGGGGCTGGAACTCGCTGCGCAGGGCCCGCCCGGGCAGGGGGTGGCCGAGCGCGGTGCCGGCCAGATCGACGCCGGCCGCGCCGGCCCAGCAGAGCAGGCGGGCCTCGTGCTCCAGGAACGCCCCGCCGGCCCAGAGCACGCCGGCCCCGGCCGTCCAGACCAGCATCCGGTGCCAGTGGTCGCGGATGAAGGGGGTCAGCTCGGTGGTCAGCAGCCAGACGTCCCGGCCGACCTGGATAGTCAGGTAGGCGAGGACGAACGTCCAGGCCGAGCCCGCCATCGCCGTCCCGATGGCGGCGTTCATGAACAGGCCGAAGAGCATCACCAGCAGCAGCATCCACTGCACCGGGCGCAGCTCCGTGTCCAGCAGCGTCGTCGTCCACGCCGTGCGCAGCCAGACGAGGAAGACGGGCACCAGCAGCACCAGCGTCTCGATGGCCCCCTGCCAGGTCTGGTGCTCGAGCAGGTGGTGGGACAGCTGGGAGACGGCGAAGACGAAGACCAGATCGAAGAACAGCTCGAGCGGCGAGACCCCGCCCTCGTCCGCGGTCGACCGCTGCAGCGACCGGCGCTGCCCCATCCGCATCATCCCGGACACCCTGCTCCTCCGGACGGCCCGTCGGCCAACCCGCCGGCGGCGGCCGCCGCGGCGGCGTGCGCCGGAGTGTACGATCCGGCGCCGCATCAGGCAGAATGGAGACGTGCCGGTCGAGCTGCGCGACGTCGCTCCCGGTCTGTGGCTGTGGCGCCAGGAGAACCCGTTCTGGCGCCCGGGTCTGGACTGGGAGCAGCTGGTCGCCTGCACCTGCGTCACCTCGGGCGGGCAGACCCTGCTGCTCGATCCCTACGCCCCGCCGGAGGGGCAGGCGGGGGCGGCTGCGGTTTGGGCCCGCCTCGACGCCCGCCCGCCGGCGGCGGTGGTGGTGCTCAAGCCGGACCACGTGCGCGACGTCGACGTCTTCGTCGGCCGTTACGGGGCCCGCGGCTACGGCCCGCGCCTCTACTTCCGGGACGACGTGCCGCAGACGGTGCTCCGGCCGGTCGAGCCGGGCGACGTCCTGCCCGGGGGCCTGGTCGCCCTCGACGACGAGCGGCGGCGGGAGGAGACGCCCCTGTGGCTGCCCGAGCAGCGCACGATCGTCTTCGCCGACGCGCTCACCGCACCCGGCGGCGGCCCGCTGCGCGTCTGGGCGTCGCGACGCCATCGGGAGCGCACCCTGCCGGCGCTGCGGGCCATGCTGGCCTACCCGTTCGAGCGGGTGATCGTCTCCCACGGCGAGCCGGTGCACGACCGGGCCGCGTTCGAGCGGGCCCTGACCCTGCCCCCCTGGGGCGGCTGAGGGCGGCGCCCGCCGCGCCCGGCCGAGGCCGGGTCTGGCGCCCCCCGGAGGCGTGCACGCCGTCACCGCTGGCACTACAATTGCTGCTAGCTGACTACACGTGGAAATCGGCGGCGATCTTGGGGCGGGTGCGCTCCCGGGAGGTCGAGGCGTGAACCAGCGGGGACGGTCGAGAACAGTCGGAGCCGGCGCGGACGTGGCGACGGTCGTGCGCCGCGGCCGGGCGGCCGGCGGGGGTGCGGCGGCGGGTGGCGCGCCGCCCCGGGTGGCGCCGCTGGCGGCCCGTCGCCGGCTGGTGCCCTGGACTCAGCGGGAGCTGGCGGCGGCGGCCGGCGTCTCCGTCGGCACCGTACGGGGCATCGAGCAGGGGCTGCGCCGCGCGCCGCACCCCCGGGTGGTGCGGGCCCTGGCCGCCGTGCTCGGCGTGCCTCCGGCCGCCGTCGCCGAGTTCCGCCCGGTGCTCGGCATCTGCCCCGCCGGCTGAGCCCTGACCGGCGCGGGCCGCCGGCGGGGCCGCGGCCGCATCAGTCCCCGGCGCCGGCGGTGGCCGCGGGGAGGTCGAACCAGAACCGGCTGCCCCGGCCGGGGGCGCTCCACAGCCCGACCGCCCCGCCCTGGGCCTCCGCCAGGGCCCTGACCACGGACAGCCCGATCCCCGCCCCGCCGGGGGAGCTGGAGGCGCAGCGGTAGAACTTCTCCCAGATGCGCGCCTGCTCGCCGGCGGCGATCCCGGGGCCGGCGTCCTCCACCTCCACCCGCACCATCGCGCCGCCGCCGGGGGCCATCCCGGCCCGCAGGACGATCGGCCCCTCGGGCGCGTACTTGAGGGCGTTGGTCAGCAGGTTGGTCGCGATCTGCGTCACCCGCTCCGGATCGGCCACCGCGGGCAGGGCCGGCGGCAGCGCGGTCGCCAGGCGCTCCGCGCCCGGCCGGGCGCGGAGCTCGTCCACCGAGCGGGCGAGCAGGGGCGCCAGGTCGACCGGCCGGGGCTCGACGGGCAGGGCCCCCCGTTGCAGGCGGGCGAAGTCCAGCAGGTCGTCGACCAGCCGGGCCAGGTGCTTGCCGCTGTCCGAGATGTAGCTGATCTGGTTGTGAGTCGTCGGGTCGAACGCGGGGCGCCGCCGCAGGAGCAGCTCGGTGAAGCCGCAGACCACCGTCAGGGGCGTGCGGAGCTCGTGGGAGATGGTGCCCAGGAACTCGTCCTTGAGCCGGTCGGCGCGGCGCAGGGCTGAGGCCTCCGACTCCCGCTGGGCCAGCTCCACCTCGCGCTGGGCGAGCGCCGCCCGGCCCCACACCGCCTTCCGCACGACGACCGCTCCGCCGGCCACCGGCAGCAGCAGCCAGGGATCGCGCGCGATCGCCCAGGCCACGAGGAAGCCGAGCACGTAGTCTCCCGCCGCCTCGGGCAGGGCGGCGCCCAGGACGTCCCGCCAGGACGACTGGAGGCTCCGGCCGCGCTGGAGGGCGACCATGGTGGCCACGGCGCCGGTGTTGATCGCCAGCATCACGGCGGCGGCCGCCGCCGCCATCCCGGC
>DATLLM010000606.1:0-3547 GCA_035537855.1 Chloroflexota bacterium
TCTTCACCCTCGATGTCTTCGGCGACCGGGTGTGGAGCCTCGACCGCACCCACGGCCGCGGGCTCCGGACGATCCCGACCGGCCGGAGCCCGCTGGGGCTCGCCCTCGCGGACGCCGGCCGCCCCTGACCGTGGCGGCCACGCGAATGCGGCTGGGGGAGGAACAGCGTGGCCCCGCGCCACGAACGCGAGGCCGCTGCTGACCGGACGCGCCGGCCCGAGGGGACCGCCCCCGCCGTCACCTCGCCGATGGCGCAGTCCGGCGCGTTGTCAGACCGTCTCGACGACGCTACACTGGGACCGGCGCACATCCGCCCTGGTTGCTCCAGGCTTCCGCTCGTCGGCGCGGCGAGCGCGAGCACACGGGAGTGGCGGGGCTCCACACACGCGGTCGGCCTCATCTGCTCGAGCACCCGCCGCTCCACCCGGCGAGCCCGCCGGCCCCTCCTGACGCGCAGCAGGGACCTTCCGAACGTGGCCGTGTTTGCCGCGGTGCGTGGGCGTTGCTCCGCTGCAGAGGGGTCGAGGCTCGCCCTCCAGTGATGTCCGCCTGCGCGTGACGCGAGTGGCGTCCGCCGGACTGATTAGAGGAAGGGAGTTTGGGCACATGCGACAGCTGGGAGCGCACCGGCGGCGCGCCGCCCTGCGCGGCGTCGCCGGCGGGGCCACGGGGCTCGCGCTCGCCGCCTGCGGGGCGCCGGCGGCGGACCCGGCCGGCCGGCAGCGGCCGGTCAGGCAGCCGATCACCCTGACGTTCACGCACTGGGACGACATCCGCCTGCGCCCCACCACCTACCTCGTCTGGTACACGTGGGTCTTCGGCGCGTTCGCCGAGAAGCACCCGGGGGCCACCGCCGAGTTCCAGCACACGACGGGGAACTACCTCGAGAAGTTCGTCGTCGCGGCCGCCGGGGGCACCCCGATCGCCGACCTGGCCGCGCTGAACATCGGCGACGGGCGCGCCCTCTACGACAAGGGCGCCCTGACGGAGGTGGACGCGTTCATCAAGCAGGTGCCCGGGCTCGCCCCCGCCCGGTACCTCGACGCCGCGACCGCCTACAGCCAGGTGCGGGGCAGGCGCATCTCGTTGCCCGCTTGGGCCAACTCGAGCGTCCTCTGGGTCAACAGCCGGATGCTCCGCAAGGCCGGCCTGGACGCCCAAGGGGCGGACCTGAAGACCTGGGACGACCTGGTCCGGTACGGCCAGGCGCTGACGCAGAAGGACGCCGCCGGCCGGACGACGCAGCTCGGCTTCCCCTTCGCCCCGCCGGGGCTCGAGGAGTGGGGCACCTGGGCCTACGCCAACGGCGCGGAGCTCCAGGACGCCGAGGTCACCAAGGTGACCCTGAACACCCCGGCCGTGGCGGAGATGGTGCGCTTCCGCCGGGACGCCTACAACCGCTTCGCCCAGAACTGGGCCGAGGACCTGAAGGGCGACCTCTTCCAGACCGAGCGGCAGGCCATCCTGCACCGCAACTTCGGGGCGCGCTCCCTCCTCCTGGGCGGGGCCTACGTGCCGGCGGACTTCGAGTTCTGGATGCTGGGGACGCCGCAGGGCCCCGGTGGCCGAGGCCCCGGGGCGTCCATCTGGGTCAATCAGATGGGGATCCCCACGGGCGTCAGAGATCCGGAGATGTCCTTCGAGCTGGGCCGGACGGCGCTCGACCTCGAGGGGCAGAGCAAGATGCACCAGATGGCCCTCCTGGAGCCCTCGCTCAAGGACTACTACCAGACGCCCCAGTTCGCGCAGCTGTCCCGGGATACCCCCCTGCTGAAGGTGGGCGTGGACCTCTTCGCCCGCGGCAAGCGCTACCCCTTCTTCCGCCGCTTCGCCGACGTCTCCGCCGAGATCCTGCCCATCCTGCAGGACGGGATCGTCGGCAAGCTCGACGTGCAGCAGTCCCTGCAGGAGGCGGAGCGCCGGGCCAACGCGGTGCTCGCCGGATGAGCGGCGGGAGCGGCGGCGGGAGCAGCGGCCGGACTCCGCGCCCGGGGCGGGCCGCGCCGGGCGCCGCGAGCGACGGGCCGGTCGGCGAGCCGAGCGATGCGCCGGGGTGACGCGGGGGACGCCCGCGGCGAGCTCCGGGTGGGGCTGATCGGCGCCGGCGGCATCGCCCGCGCGCACGCGGCCGGCTACGGCCAGCAGCCCGGCGTGCGGGTGGTGGCGCTGTGCGGGACGGGCGCCGAGCGCGGCCGCCGCCTGGCGGCGGAGGTGGGCGCCGCGTACCACACGGACTACCGGGAGCTGCTCGCTCGGCCCGACGTGCAGGCGGTCAGCGTCTGCTCCCCGCCCAGCCTGCACGCCGAGCACGCCGTCGCCGCCGCCCGCAGCGGCCGGCACGTGCTCCTGGAGAAGCCGATGTGCCCCACCCTGGCCGAGTGCGACGCGGTGATCGCCGCGTGTCGTGCGCAGGGCGTGCGGCTGATGGTGGGCCAGACCCAGCGCTTCATCGCCAGCGACATCGCCGCCCGGGAACTGGTGCAGCGGGGCGAGATCGGCCGGCCGGTGCTCATCACCGACGTCTCCGTGCACCCCGACGCCGGCGCCCGCGGCTGGGTCTGGGACCGGGGCATCGCCGGCGGCGGCATCTTCATGTCCAGCGCCGTGCACCGGGCCGACTGGCTGCGCTGGGTGACCGGCGCCGAGTTCGAGGAGGTCTTCGCCCGGGTGGGTACCTTCGGCCGGCCGGTGGAGACGGAGGACGCCGGGGTGGTGAGCATCCGCTTCACCGACGGGGCGCTGGGCTCGCTGGTGCAAATCGCCCCGCCGGGACCGACCCACGCCGCCCGGCGGGAGCGGGTCGTCTACGGCACGGAGGGCACGATCGTCGTGCAGATGTACACGGCCCTGGAGTGCTACAGCCGGCGGACCGCCTTCGTCCAGCGCTTCGAGCGCGACGACACGTGGGCGCGGGAGACCGGCGAGTTCGTCGCCGCCGTCCGCGAGCGGCGGGATCCGCTGGTCACCGGCCAGGACGGCCGGGCGGCCCTGGCCTTCGTCCTGGCCGTCTATCGGTCGGCCGCGCTCGGGCGGCCGGTGCGCCTGGCGGAGCTGGAGGACGTGGCGGATCTGGACGACCCGGACGAGCCATCGGTGGCGCCGCGCGCGGAGCCGACATCGGGTGAAGATCCTCGTCCTCGAACCGCTCTCTGAGGCACAGCTCGCCCGCGTTCGCGCCGCGGCCGGGCTGGCCGGCGTCGTGCCCGTCCCGGCCGGCGAAGGGAGCGCGGCGGCGCTGGCCCAGGCGGACGTGATTTTCGGGGCGGTCGGGCGCGACGCCTTCCCGACGGCGCGCCGGCTGCGCTGGATCCACGTCCCGCTCACGTTCGTCGACGGCCACCTCTTCCCCGCGCTGATCGCCAGCGACGTGGCCCTCACCAGCACGAAGGACTGCGTCGGCACGCACCTGGCCGAGCAGGCGTTCGGGCTCCTCCTGGCCCTCACGCGCAGCATCGCGGCGGCGGCGCGCGAGCCCCGCTGGCACGTGCGCCTGACGCTGCGGGCGAACGCGCGCCGCCGCCGCGATGCTGCGCGTGAGGGCCAGGAG
>DATLLM010000607.1:0-10946 GCA_035537855.1 Chloroflexota bacterium
CTCGCCTTCGCCCGCGTCTTCCTGCGCGACCCCGGCCTGGTGCTGCTCGACGAGGCCACGTCGCGCCTCGATCCGGCGACGGAGCGCCTGATCGAGCGGGCGGTCGACCGCCTGCTGGCGCACCGCACGGCGATCGTCATCGCCCACCGGCTGGCCACCGTGGCCCGGGCGGACACCGTGCTCGTGCTCGAAGGCGGGCGGGTGCTGGAGCGCGGCCCCCGGGCGGCGCTCGCCGCCGACCCCGGCTCCCGGCTGTCCGCGCTCCTGCGCGCCGGTCTGGACGTGCCGGCCGGCGCCGCCCGGGGCGGGGCGCCGCTGGCGGTCGGCGACTGATGGCCACGCCACCGCCGGCGGCGGACGTCGCGCCGCCGCCCGCCTCCTGGCTCCTCTGGCGCCTGGTGCGCTTCCGCCCCGTGACGTGGGCGCTGAATCTGCTCTCGATCAGCAGCCTGCTGCTGATCGCCATGGTCCCCGGGATGATCTCCCGGGCCTTCTTCGACGCCCTGCCGGTGAGCGCGAGCGCGACTGCGCCCCAGGGGGACGTGCTCGGGCTCCCCGCCTGGCTGTGGTGGCTCTGCCTGTTCGTCCTCCTCTCCGCCGCCGGGCGGGCCGTCTCCGGCTTCTGCTGCCAGCTGACCAACGGGCCGTTCATGTTCGAGTGCGCGGGCCTGCTGCAACGCAATCTCCTGCAGCGCATCCTGCGGTTGCCCGGCGCCCGCGCCCTGCCGGGAACGCCGGGCGAAGCCATCAGCCGCTTCCGCGACGACGCGGACGAGACGCCCTCGTTCATGATGGGCTTCAACGACATGATCGGGGCGGTCGCGTTCGCCGCCGTCGCCCTGGCCACGATGCTGCGCATCGACGCCACCATCACCGTGCTCGTCTTCCTGCCCCTGGGGGTCGTGGTCGTCGTCGTCGACCGGGCCAGGGGCCATCTGGAGCGCTACCGGCGGGCGACGCGCGAGGCCACCGGGGAGGTGACCGGGTTCGTCGGCGAGATGGTCGGCGCGGTGCAGGCCATCCAGGTGGCCGGCGCCGAGGCGCGCGTGGTCGACCACTTCCGCCGGCTGAACGACCGCCGCCGGGCGACGGCCGTGCGCGACCGGGTCTTCGACCAGGTCCTGGCTTCCATTTTCTGGAACACGGTCAACCTGGGCACCGGGGCGATCCTGTTCCTGGCCGGGCAGAAGATGCAGTCCGGCGCCTTCACCGTCGGCGACTTCGCCCTGTTCAGCTTCTACCTCGGCTTCGCCACCGAGATGACCACCCAGCTCGGCCGCGTCCTGGCCCACTACCGCCGCCTGGGGGTCTCCTTCGGCCGGATGAGCGCCTTGCTCGGCGGGGCGTCGCCGCGCACCATCGCCCGGCCGGCGCCGCTCTACGTGCGCCAGGAGCCGCCCCCGCTGCCCCCGCCGGTCCGCCTGGAGCGACCCCTGGAGCGCATCGAGGTGCGCGGCCTGACCTACCTCCACGGCGGGCGCCGCGGGGTCCGCGACGTCTCGTTCGACCTCACCGCGGCCACGCTGACGGTGCTCACGGGGCGCATCGGCGCGGGTAAGACGACTCTTATCCGGGCCCTGCTCGGGCTGCTGCCGCCGGACGCCGGCGGGGTGCGCTGGAACGGCGCCGCGGTGACCGATCCGGGGGCCTTCTTCGTCCCCCCGCGCGCCGCCTACACGCCGCAGGTGCCCCGCCTGTTCAGCGAGTCGCTGCGCGACAATCTGCTGCTCGGGCTGCCCGAGTCGGAGACGAACCTGGCGGCCGCCGTGCGCCTGGCCGTGCTCGACGCGGACGTGGCGGCGATGCCCGGCGGACTGGACACGCCGGTCGGTCCCAGAGGCGTGCGCCTCTCTGGAGGCCAGATTCAGCGCGCCGCCGCCGCCCGCATGCTGGCGCGGGAGCCCGCCCTGCTGGTCTGCGACGACCTCTCCAGCGCCCTGGACGTGGAGACCGAGCAGGCCCTGTGGGCGCGCCTCGCCGGCGGCGGGCACACCATTCTGGCCGTCTCCCACCGCCGCGCCGCCCTGCGCCGGGCGGACCAGATTCTGGTGCTCGAAGACGGCCGGCTGGTGGCCGCCGGGGGGCTCGACGCGCTGCTGGAGACCTCGCCGGAGCTGCGCCGGCTGTGGGCCGGCGAGCCCTGACGAGGTGGTGCGCCGGCCGCCCCGGGGTGGGGCGCAGATCCGTCCCCCTTGATGGGTCGTAGCAAGATATAGATGAGCCCTGTATCTTAGAGGGGCCCGGTACTTGCGAGAGTACCCGCGAGAGTGCGAAACGGAGCAGTGACAGTAATGAACGGGATTCAGTCCGCTTTCAGCCGGCGGAGCATGGTGATGGGCCTTCTGGCCGGGGGTGGCGCCGCCGCCCTCGCCGCCTGCGGCGCACCGGCGAGTTCTCCGGCTGGAGGGAGCCAGGGGACCCCGGCCGCCGGCGGCCAGCCGGTCGAGATCAAGGTGAACTTCCGGCAGGGCACGGACGCGGAGTGGCAGCAGAAGCTGATTCCCCAGTTCCAGCAGCAGCACCCCAACATCAAGGTCACCCTTGAGGTGCAGCCGGCCGAGCCGGAGTACTGGGCCAAGGTGCAGGCGCTGTACGCCACCGGCCAGGTCGGGGACATGATCTGGGCCAGCCTGGGCAACTACAAGAACTTCGCCGACAAGGGCATCCTCAAGCCCCTCGACCCGATCATCGCCGCCGACAAGTACGAGATCAACGACTACAAGCCGGTCGGCCTGGAGAACATGCGCTGGAACGGCAAGCTCTACGGCATGCCGTGGGGCGCCCACACCGGCAACGTGGCCGTGATGTACAACGCCGACCTGCTCGCCGCCGAGGGCATCAAGATCGAGGACGCGGTCAAGAGCTACGACTCCCTCTACGAGGCGGCCGTGAAGCTGACCAAGGGCCCGGCCGGGAGCCGCACCCAGTACGGCTTCCTGCCCGCCGCCGGTCAGATCGGGATGAACGTCCACATCCGGGGCAACGGGGGCGAGTTCTACGACCAGGCCGGCACCAAGCTGACCCTCGACCAGCCCCCGGCCCAGGCGGCCATCGCCTGGATGGCCAAGATGTGGAAGGAGACCGCCCCCACCTTCGGCACCGGCTTCAACGGCGACGACCTGTTCGCCAACGGCAAGATCGCCATGACCCAGGGCTGGTGGGCCAACCAGTTCGTCCCCGGCGAGGGGGTCATCGCCGGCAAGTTCAAGTGGGACATCGTGCAGCTCCCCAAGGGCTCCAAGGGGATCACCGGCAGCCAGCTGACGATCAACGGGATCACCATGTCCTCGATCACCAAGCAGCCGGACGCCACCTGGACGTACATGAAGTACATGCTCGACCCGATCGTCCAGCGGGACATCGTCTCCAACAACGGCGGGCGGCCGGCGGTGCGCAACGCCGTGCTCAACGACCAGGAGCTGATGAGCAAGCTCAAGGCGCCGAAGGTCTTCGTCCCCTTCTACGACACGGCGGGCCCCTGGCCGGAGCCGGCCAACCACCGCTGGCCGGAGTTCAACACCGCCGTCGATCAGGTCTTCGCCCCGATCTGGACGGGCGCGGTCGCGGTCGACGCCGGCATGCGCGACGTGAACAGCAAGCTGCAGGAGATCCTCAGCAAGCCCAAGGCCTGAGCACGGTCTGCGCGCTGCGGGTATGCTGGGGGCGGCCCCGGCCTACCCGCCGCCGGCGAGTTACGTGCCGGGTCGTCGTACGGGCTGCGTGAGAGGGAGCTCGGATGGGAATCATCGCTCCGACTGTCCCGCCCGGGACAGCGACCCCGCCGGGCGCCGCCGGTCCGCCGGCGGCGCCGCCGCTCGTGGCCCGGCCGGGCCGGCGGGCGCGGCAAGAGAACATCACCGGCTGGCTGTGGACCTCGCCCTGGATCCTGGGGTTCTTCCTCTGGACGCTGGGGCCGATGGTGTGGTCCCTCTATCTGGCCTTCACCCGCTACAACATCTCCCAGCCGGCGGAGTGGACCGGGCTGAGCAACTTCACCACCGCCCTCAGCGGGCAGGACTCGCTCTTCTGGCCCTCCCTGACCCGCACCTTCATCTGGGCGGCGGTGATGGTCCCGCTGAGCCTCGCCGGCTCGCTGACCAGCGCCCTGCTGCTCAATCAGGGGATGAAGGGCACGAGCGTCTTCCGCACCCTCTACTTCCTGCCCTCCCTGACCCCCGCGGTCGCCTCGGCCATCCTCTGGCGCTTCCTCTTCCAGCCGGACTTCGGGCCGATCAACTACGTGCTGCGCGCCCTGGGGGTGACCCAGCCCCCGCTGTGGTTCAGCGACGCCCGGCTGGCGATGCCCAGCCTGATGATCATGACCCTCTGGGCGGCCGTCGGGGGCAGCACGATGCTGATCTTCCTCGCCGGCCTGCAGGGCGTCCCCCAGGAATTGCACGAGGCCGCCTCGATCGACGGGGCCGGCCGCTGGGCGCGCTTCCGTAACGTCACCCTGCCGATGATCACGCCCACCCTGTTCTTCAACCTGGTGATCGGGATCATCGCCGCCCTGCGCACCTTCACCACCGCCTACGTCGCCACCGGCGGCGGGCCGAACTACGCCACCTGGTTCTACATCCTGCACCTGTACCAGACGGCCTTCCAGAACTTCGACTTCGGCTACGCCTCGGCCCTGGCCTGGATCTTCTTCGTCATCGTCATCGCCCTGACCCTGCTGAACAACCGGTTCTCCCGTCGCTGGGTCTACTACGAAGGGGAGG
This sequence comes from Chloroflexota bacterium, assembly GCA_035537855.1. GTDB lineage: Bacteria > Chloroflexota > UBA11872 > UBA12225 > UBA12225 > DATLLM01. The sequence continues at coordinate 4,722 of DATLLM010000607.1, forward strand.
CCCGCCCATGAGCGCCGTCGCCGCCGACATCCCGCAGACCGTCCCGCCCCCGGATGGGCTGGACACGGGCGGGCAGGGCCGCCGCACGCAGTCGGTCAGTCCCGTCGGCGAGCGCGACTCGCGCGGGCGGCGCATCGCCAGCCGGATTGCGCTCTACGCCCTGGCCGTCTTCGGGGCCTGCCTCTTCATGGGCCCCTTCCTGTTCACCGTCACCTCGTCGCTGAAGACCCCGGCGGAGATCCGGGCCTTCCCGCCCACCCTCTTCCCCGCCGTGCCGCAGTGGCAGAACTACGTGCAGATCTTCCAGCTGCCGGGGATCCCCTACGCCCAGTTCTACCTGAACACGGCGTTCATCACCCTGACCGCCACCCTCGGCGGGGTGATCACGGCGGCGGCCTCCGCCTACGGCTTCGCCCGCTTCCGCTGGTGGGGCCGGGACTTCTTCTTCATGGTCCTGCTCGCCACCCTGGTGCTGCCGGAAGAGGTCGTCCTGATCCCCAAGTTCCTGATGTTCAACAACATCCCCCGGGCCCTGTTCGGGCAGACCCTGATCGACACCTGGTGGCCCCTGATCCTGCCCTCCTGGTTCGGCGGGGGCGCCTTCGCCGTCTTCCTGCTGCGCCAGTTCTTCCTGCAGATCCCCCGGGAGCTGGACGAGGCGGCCTACATCGACGGGGCCAACTCCTGGCAGATCTTCTGGAACATCCTGCTGCCGCTGGCCCGCCCGGCCCTGGCCACGGTGGCCATCTTCTCCTTCCTCGGCCACTGGAACGACTTCATCCACCCCCTGATCTACCTCAACACCAACACCAAGTTCCCCCTCTCCCTCGGCCTGCGCTACTTCCTCAACCAGCCGGCCGACGCCACCCAGCCGCGCGACCACCTGCTGATGGCGGCCTCCTTGCTGATGGTGCTGCCGCTGATCATCATCTTCTTCGCCGCCCAGCGCTACTTCGTGCGCGGGATCGTGATGTCCGGGATCAAGGGCTGATCCTCAGCCCGCTCCCCCCCGGCCGGCCGTCCTCTCTCCGTCCCTCTCCCCTTGACGCGGTCATAGTTTAGTGCTAAACCGTAAGGGAAAGGACTTGTTCAGATGACTGCCAGCCAGACGTCCCCGAGCACGACCGGCGTCGCCCCCCGGCGCGGCATCGCCCGCGTCGCCGACACCACCGTCGTCCTCGAAGGGGCGGGCGTCCCGGTGCGGCGGGCCCTGCCCTCGCGCACCGCCACCTACTCGAGCGTCGATCCCTTCCTGCTCCTCGACCACTTCCGGGCCGAGGCCGAGATGCTGGAGGGGGGCTTCCCGCCGCACCCCCACCGCGGCTTCGAGATCGTCACCTACTTCCTGCAGGGCGCCGGCTCCCACAGCGACAACATGGGGAACAACGGCCTCGTCCAGGCCGGCGGCCTGCAGCGCATCACCGCCGGCCGGGGCATGTGGCACGGCGAGGGCTCGGGTGGCACCCCCGGACCGATGGAGGGGCTGCAGCTGTGGATCAACCTGCCCCGCTCGGAGAAGGGCATCGCCCCCGAGTACCAGGGCGTCGAGGCCGCGCAGCTGCCCCAGCGCCGGGTGGGCGACGCGCAGGTGAAGACCCTCGTCGGCGAGGGCGCCCCGACCACCGTCCGCACGCCCGTGGTCTACTACGACGTCACCGTCCCCGCCGGCGGCACGACCGAGCTCGTCCTCCCGGAGGACACCCAGGGCTTCGTCTACGTGCTCGACGGGGACGGGCGCTTCGGGGACCCCGCCACGGCGGTGGCCGCCGGGCAGCTGGCCGTGCTCGGCCAGAGCGGCCCCCTCCCGGTGACCGCCGGGGCGGACGGCGCCCGCTTCGTCGTCGCCGCGGGGACGGCCATCGGCGAGCAGCCGCGCTGGAACGGGCCGTACGTCGACTAGCGTTGACTAGCGTCCACTAGCGCCGACGCTGGTCGACGAAACGGCGAGGCGCACTACGCGGACGGCTCGGCCGGCGGCCGGGGCAGGGCGACGGTCGCCCCGAGCTGCTGCAGCAGCCCCAGCTGGTCTGAGCGGCTCCAGCCGGCGATCAGCCGGCCGCCGGCCAGGCGGTAGATGGAGATCCCGGACCAGGAGACCTGCGCTCCCGTGGGGGCGATGCCCCGGAAGCGGCCGCCGTGCGTGCCCTGGGCCGTCCAGCGCACGATCACGCTGTCGCCCTCGGCGACCATCAGATCGTCGACCGTGAAGCGGATGTCCGGGAAGCTGGTGTGGGCGCCGGTGATCAGGCGCTTCTCCCCCTCCGGCCCGCCCGGCTGGTAATCGGGGGCGACCAGCTCGTCGACGACGTCCAGGTTGAGCCCGTTCCAGACCTGCTCGTAGTAGCGGCGCACGACCTCCCGGTTCTCCTCGCCCCCGGAGGGCGGTCCTCCCGGCGCAGCGGGCCCGGCGGGTCCCGCGGGTTCGACGGGTCCGGCGGTCATTCCTCGGCGGCCTCCTCGGCCCACTATACGATCCCCGCCCGCCGCGCCCGCCGGCCGCGCGGTCGCCACCAGGACCGGCGGCCCGGAGGTCCGGCGAGCGGAACGGAGGGCCGTGGGACTGCTACGCTAAGTCACATGCCCAAGCCCGCGGCGGCTGGCTCGGCCCCCGGCACGGCGCCTGGGGCGGCTCCGCCGGCCCGGGCGTGGCGCCGCGGTGCGCCCGCAGCCGGCGGCGACCTGGTGACCGCCGGGCACCCGGACTTCTGGCGCGCCCTGGCCGTCGCCCAGGGAGATGCCACCCCCGACGGGCTGCTGGTGGTCACCCGGGAGGGCCTGGTGCACTCCTGGAACGCCCGCTTCGCCGAGCTCTGGCGCTGGCCCGGGCCGGGCGCGGCCGCAGCCCCGGAGGACGGGGAGGACGGGGAGGACAAGCGCGCCCGCCTGCCGGCGGCGACCGTATTCGACGCCCTGGCGGAGCGCGTCGCCGAGCCGGCCGCGTTCAAGGCGCGACTCGCCCGGCAGGACCCCGACGCCGGCGCCGCCGGCGAGGAGGAGGAGATCGCGCTGAAGGACGGGCGGACGCTCGAGCAGCGCAGCGCGCCGGTGCGCGGCGAGGACGGCACGCCCCTCGGCCGGGTCTGGGCCTACCGCGACCTGACCCCCTTCAAGCGCCTGGAGGACGCCCACGGCAACCTCCTGCTGGAGCAGGCGGCGCGCGAAGCGGCCAGTCAGCGCAGCGCCCGCCTGCGCGCCCTCCACGAGGCGGCCCTGACCATGAACGCCGCGATGGAGGCCGACCCGCAGTCCATCGCCGTGCTGCTCTCCGAGATCATCCGCCGCGCCGTCGGGGCGCTCAACGGCCAGGACGGGCGGATCGTGCTCACGGAGGACGCCGCCTGGCGCCAGCTGATCCCGGAGAGCAGTCCGTCCGAGGGGCCCATCCTGCTCGACCACACCGGCCGCCTGCGCCGCCAGGCCGTGCGCGCGGGCGGGGCGACCGAGCACGTCTTGCTGACCGGTGAGCTGGTGCACATCCGGGACACGATCGCCGGCGACGACCGCTACGGCCCCTACCCGCAGCTCGCCCGCCACGGCATCCGCTCGCTCGTGCACGTCCCCCTGCGCATCTCCGGGCGGGTGATCGGCTCGTTCTCGGTCACCTTCAGCCGCCCGCGCGAGCTGCGGGCCGCCGACCGCGAGGCGGTTGAGCTGTTCGCCGGTCACGCCGCCGCCGCGCTCGAACGGGCCCGCCTGCTGCAGGCGGAGCGCCACCGCGCGCAGCAGGCCGAGCGCCTCGCCGCCACCCTGGCCGGCGTCGCGGCCGCCCCCGACCTGGTCTCCGCCCTGGAGGCCCTGCTGCGCGGGGCGATCACCCTGCTGGCGGGCGACGACGGCGCCGCCCGGCTCTACGGCCCGGCCCCGGGCGAGCGCCTGCTGGAGCTGAACGTCAAGGACGACGGGCGCCTGATCACCCGGGTCAATCCCCCGCCGCTGCGCCCCGAGACCTACTCCGCCCGGCTGCAGACCGGCGGGCCGTCCGTGCTCGTGACCGACTTCCTCGCCCTCGACCCGGCGGAGTACGCCGGCTACGACACGATGAAGAACATGGGGATGCGCTCGGCCGTGCTCGTGCCCATCGAGACCAGCGCCGGCCGCATCGGCAGCCTGGCCGTGAATCACCGCCAGCCGGACTTCTTCGGCCCGGCCGACCTCGGGCTGGCCGAGGCCCTGGCCGCCCAGGCCGCCGCCGTCATCGAGCGCGCCCGCCTGGACGCCGAGCGCCAGGCCGCCGTGCGGGCCCGGGAGGACGCCCTGGACGAGATCGCCCGCCAGGCCGAGGAGCTGGCCCGGCGGGAGGCGGAAGCGGACGCCCTGCGGGAGCTCGACCGGATGAAGAACGAGCTCCTCTCCACCATGTCCCACGAGCTGCGCACGCCGCTGACCGTCGTCCACGGCTACGCCCAGTACCTGCTCACCGGCATCCAGCAGTTCGACCCGGCCGCCATCGAGCGCATGGCCACCCTGATCTACGCCAACTCCCGCCAGCTGGTGCGGCTGGTGCAGGACATGCTGGACTTCACCCGCCTGGAGCGCGGCGAGGTGCTCGTCCAGCCGGAGCGCTACGACCTCGTGCCCCAGCTCGAGGAGCTGCTCTTCGCCTTCAACCAGCTGGGCGGGCGGGAGCGCCTCGCCGGCGACCTGCCGTCCGCCCTGCCCGTCTACGCCGACAGCGCGCGGGTGGAGCAGGTGGTGAGCAACCTGCTGGACAACGCCCTGAAGTACGCCCCGGAGGGGCCGATCACTCTCCGCGCCCGGCCCCACCCCGGCGAGCCCGGCGGGTGGGTGCGCATCGAGGTGCAGGACGAGGGCCCGGGCATCCCCCCCCACGAGCAGGCCCGGGTCTGGGAGAAGCTCTTCCGCGGCAGCGGCGTCGCCGGCCTGAACGTCGTCCGCGGCTCGGGCATCGGTCTGGCCGTCGTCAAGGCCCTGGTCGAGGCCCAGGGGGGCCGCGTCGGGCTGGAGAGCGACACGGGCCGGGGGGCCCGCTTCTGGCTCGACCTCCCGGCGCAGGCCACTGCGCCGCCCCCCTGAGCGTCACCGTCTCCCCCGGTGCCTGAGGCCACCGGGGGAGGGCTCAGCCGCGGCGGGCTCAAACTCCGGGGACGGGGGCGTCTCCGGGGAGCAACCCCTCGCCCTTGAGGTTCTGCCACAGCGCCGCCGGGACGGGAACGCGGCACATGCGCTCGTTCTCCTCGAGCTCGGCCACGGACCGCACCCCGGTGAGCACGGTGGCCACGGCGGGGTGGGCGAGCGGGAACTGGATCGCGGCCGCCATCAGGGGCGTCTCGTGCCGGGCGCAGACCGCTTTCAGACGCTGCGCCCGGGCCAGCAGCTCCGGCGGCGCCGGACGGTAGTTGAAGGTCGCGCCGGGCCGCGGGTCGGCCAGGATGCCGCTGTTGTACACCCCGCCGATGATGATGCTGATCCCCCGCTCGACGCAGACCGGCAGCAGCTCGCTCAGCGCCACCTGGTCGAGCAGGGTGTAGCGACCGGCGAGCAGGAAGCAGTCCATCTGCGCCTCGCGCGCGAAGCGGGCCAGCATCTCCGCCTGATTCATCCCCGCCCCGACGGCCCGGATCGTCCCCTCCCGGCGCAGGCGGTCGAGGGCGGCGTACGCCCCGGACAGCGCGGCGTCGTAGTGCCGGTCGGGGTCGTGGATGTGCAGCACGTCGACCCGGTCGAGCCCCAGGCGCCCGAGGCTCTCCTCGACCGAGCGCAGCACGCCGTCGTAGCCGAAGTCGAAGACCGGCTGCGGGCGCAGCAGGCGCCCCACTTTCGTCGCCAGGACGATCTCCTCCCGGGGCACAGCCGGTGGCCCGAGCAGCTCCCCCAGGGCCCGTCCCAGGCGGCGCTCGGACGTACCCTGGCCGTAGAGCGGGGCGGTGTCGAAGTGGCGCAGGCCGAGGTCGAGCGCCCGGCCGACGATGGCCGTCGCCGTCGCCTCGTCCGGCGGGCTGAGCTGGCCGCCGAGGGGGGCGCCGCCGAGGGCCAGACGGGTGACGGTCAGACCGCTGCGGCCGAGCGGAACACGGGCGGTGGGGTCCATGGCACTCCCTCCGGACGTCGGGCCGGGCACTGTACCATCCACCTCCTCGACCTCCTCCGCCCCGCTCTACGGCCAGGGTACGTCCGAGCGCCGCCTGGGACGGGCCCTGGGGGAGCTGCTCGGGCCACCGGCTGTGCCCCGGGAGGAGATCGTCCTGGCGACGAAAGTGGGGCGCC
>DATLLM010000608.1:0-5621 GCA_035537855.1 Chloroflexota bacterium
CGCGGCCACCGTCCCGGCCAGGACCGGCGCTGCCCCCAGCGCCGGTCCTGGCCGGGACGGTGGCCGCGAGCGCGATAATGGACATGAGCGAGCAAGGTCAGGTAGTGCAGACGGACGCCCGCGGTCAACGCGCAGCGACCAGACAGGCCGAGGCCCGGCAGGCCGCCGGGAAGCCGGCGGAGAACCCGGCGATCACGGCCGCCAAGCGCCTGGCCCTCAGCGTCGGCCTGTGCGTGCTGGTCATCTTCCTCGGCTCCTGCGCCGCCGGCTACGCCATCGTCCAGTCCGGCAGCGGCGGCGTCCTGGCCAGCCTGCGCAACATCGGGCTGCTCGTCCTGGCGCCCATCTACCTGCTGCAAGCCCTCTTCTGGGTCGGCGTCTACTTCGGTCTGGCCTGGGCCGTCGGCGCCTTCGGGCCGAAAGTTCCGGTGGCCCTGCGCTGGACGGCGGACAAGGTCGCCCTCGTGGACACCCACGTCGGGCGGATCGCCGACCGCTTCATCGTCCGCCCCCTGGCCGGCACCGTACGCCGGACGACGCAGGCCCGCACCCTGGTCTCCCGCCTGAGCACGGACGTGGACACCGGCATCACCCCGGTGCGTCGCTGGTCGCGCGAGCTGTCCGACTGGCCGACCTTGCAGCACCGCCTGCGCCGGGGGCGCACGCCCCTGCCGCCGGCCGCCGGGGAGGCCTCCGCTGCGGGACCGGCGGGACCGGCGGGACCGGCGGCGTCCCCTCCGGCGGCAGGCGAAGGGGCGGCCCGGGCGGCCGGGGCCGGAGGCGTTGAGGGGGAGAGGTAAATCGCCGGCATGGCGGGCATGGGGACCGAGTCCGACCTCGAGCACGCGCCGGGTGGGGAACGCCAGCGTCCGGCGTTCGCCCACCCCAGCGAAGCGGAGTTCGCCAGCATCCTGGACTTCTACCAGCTGGCGTGGGAGTACGAGCCCCGCACGTTTCCCCTCCGCCGCGCGGAGGACGGGCGGGTGGTGGAGAGCTTCGCGCCCGACTTCTATCTCCCCGAGCTCGACCTCTACATCGAGCTGACCACGCTCAAGCAGAGCCTGGTCACCAAGAAGAATCGGAAGCTGCGCCGGCTGCGCGAGCTCTACCCGGAGATCAAGATCAAGCTGCTCTACAACCGGGACTACCGCAACCTGCTGTTCAAGTACGGACTGCAGGTGCACCGCCCGCCGGAGGCCCCGGGCGCGCCCGGCGCGCCGGCCAGCCCCGCCCCGGCCGAAGCGGCGTCATGAACGCCCCCGGGACGGCCCGGCGATGACCCAGCCGGTCCGGCCGGCCGCCTCCGGCTTCGAGGCCGATCCCGCGCTCGGCGAGACCCTCATCCCGGAGCCGATCCTCACCGCCCGCGTCGCCGCCCTCGGCGCCCAGATCACGGCCGACTACCAGGGGCAGTCGCTCGTCCTCGTCGGCATCCTGCGCGGGTCGGTGATGTTCGTCGCCGACCTGCTGCGCCGGATCGATCTGCCGGTGACGCTGGACTTCCTGGCCATCTCCAGCTACGTCGGCCGGGACTCCTCGGGGGTGGTGCGCCTGCTGAAGGACCTCGACCACCCCATCACCGGCAAGCACGTCCTGCTCGTCGAGGACATCATCGACACCGGGCTGACGCTCAACTACGTGCTGCGCGTCCTGGGCACCCGCGGCCCCGCCTCGCTCGCCGTCTGCACGCTGCTCAACAAGCCCGCCCGGCGCCTGATCGATCACCCCCTGGTGCGGTACGTCGGGTTCGACATCCCGGACGCGTTCGTCGTCGGCTACGGGCTGGACTACAACCAGCGCTACCGCAACCTGCCGTACATCAGCGCCCTCAAGATGCCCTAGCCCTCCGGCCCTCCGGCCCTCCGGCCCTCCGGGTCGGACTCAGGCGGTCAGGGTGACCGCCCCGGCGCGGGGGGACGGCCTGACCCCCATCAGCTTGTCGAAGAGGGTCAGGGCCTGGGCCGTGACCTGATCCATGTTGTAGTACTGGTAGGTCGCCAGCCGCCCGACGAAGTGCACCCCCGGGGTCTCGTCCGCCAGCTCCTTGTACTTCCGGTACAGCTCGGCGTTCTGGGGCCGCGGGATGGGGTAGTAGGGGTCGCCGCCGGAGTGCACGGGGTACTCGAAGACGACGGTCGTCTTGGGGTGCATCTGGCCGGTCAGGTACTTGAACTCCGTCACCCGGTCGCAGTCGTACCCCTCGTGGTAGTTCACCACCGCCGCGGGGAGGTGGTAGGGCTTGTCGTAGGTCTCGAACTTGAAGTCGAGGGAGAGGTAGGGCAGCTTGCCGAAGCGGTACGCGAAGTACTCGTCGATCGGCCCGCTGTAGATCATCTCCTTGTACGGGACGCTGTCCGCCAGCTCGCGGTAGTCGGTCCCCAGGCGGAGGGTGATGTTGGGGTGGGCCAGCATCCGCTCGAACATGCGGGTGTAGCCGTCGAGAGGCATCGCCTGGAACTCGTCCGTGAAGTAGCGGTCGTCGGTGTTGAGCCGGGGGGCCACCCGGGCGAGGACGGAGGCGTCCAGCTCGCTCAGCTCGATGCCCCAGTGCCGCTTGGTGTAGTAGGCGCAGAACTTCTCGGTCAGCTCCCGGCCGACCTTGCTCAGCATGACGTCCTCGGAGTTGCGCGGGCGGTCGATGCGCTCAACGAGCTGGTCGAGGAACGCGGCGCACTCCTCGTCCGTGCGCAGGTAGACGCCGAAGTAGCTGCTGACGGTGCTGCGGTTGATCGGGAAGGGGAACAGCTTGCCGTCCACCTCGGCCAGCACGCGGTGCTGGTAGGGGCGCCACTTGGTGAACTGGGAGAGGTAGTCGAAGACCCGCTGGGACTTGGTGTGGAAGATGTGCGGGCCGTACTTGTGGATCAGCACGCCGGCGGCGTCGTAGTGGTCGTAGGCGTTCCCGGCGATGTGGTCGCGCCGGTCGCAGACCAGCACCCGCTTGCCGGCCTGGCTGGCCAGGCGCTCGGCGAGCACGCTGCCGGCGAAGCCGGCGCCGACGATCAGGTAGTCGTAGTCCGTCCGGATGGAGACCGAGGGCAAGCCCGCGGCCGGCTGCTCGGTGGCCCGCTCGCTGGCCGTTGTGGCGTCGGCCGTGACGTCACCCATGTGGTCTGATTCCTCCCACGGCGCCTCCGCACGCGGAGGCGCCGCCGCGCGGCGCTGGGGCCATACCTCAGCCTCCGGCGGCGTCCAGGACGAGGGCGGCCGCCCGGTGGACGGGCAGCGCGGTGCCGCTCTCGGCCTCCCGCATCCGCCGGTCCATCCGCTCCACGATCGCCTCCCACGTGCTGCGCCCCAGGAGGCGCCGCTCCCTGGCGGTGCGGGCCTCGCGCTCGCTGGAAGTCTCGGCCAGCGCCGTATCGATCGCGGTTGAGAAGGTGTTGACGTCGCCTGCAATCTGCACCGCCTGGCCGTACTGCCCCACCACGTCGGCGACGGGGGTGGAGACGATCGGCTTGTGGGCGGCCATGTACTCCAGGGTCTTGGTCGGGCTGATGAAGCGCGTCGCCTCGTTCAGCGCGAACGGCATCATGCAGACGTCGAAGCCCTTGACGTAGGCGGGCAGGTCCCGGTACGCCTTCTGCCCCAGGTAGTGCAGGTTGGGGCGCCGCGGCAGGTCGGCGTCGTCGATCTTCAGCACCGGCCCGAGCAGCACGAAGTGGAGGTCCGGGCGGGCGGCGGCGACGGCGTCCAGCAGGGTCAGGTCGAGCCGCTCGTCGATCACCCCGAAGAAGCCGACCCGGGGCCCGGGCAGCACCGCCAGGTCCGGCGGCACCGCCGTGTCCGGCAGCAGCGCCCGGCCGTAGTGCTCCACCTCGACCCCGCTGGGGAAGGCGTAGACGTTGTCGTGCAGGCGGGCCTTGGCCCGCCCCAGGCTGACCCCGCCGGTGAAGACCACGTCCGCCCGCTCCAGCAGGCGGCGCTCCCGCGGCAGCAGCTCAGCCGGCGCGCCCTTGAACAGGGCGAGCTCGTCCATGGCGTCGTAGACCACTAGGCCGGGCGTCTGGCGGGAGACCGCGGGCAGCAGCATGGGGGTGTAGAACCAGGCCGTGAAGCCGCCCAGGCCGCGGGCCCGCACCAGCTCGTCCGTCAGGCGGGCGTACATCGCGTCCAGCGCCGGCCCACCGCCGGGCCCCGGGTCGGCGCAGACCGGCTGCGCCACGGTCACCCCGTCCGTCCGCCGCAGCCTGAAGGTCGCGCCGCCGGAAGCGCTCCCCGCGCCCGCTTCGAACAGCGGCTCCTCGACGAAGAACACCTCCCGGTCGCGCCCCAGGCGGGAGATCACGTGCTGCGGGCGCTGCCAGACGAAGTCCCAGCGCAGGTGGGAGAAGCAGAGCAGAGGCGGGCGATTCGCGGTTCCCATTCCTACCTCACAGTTCCAGACCGGCGCCCCCTGCGCTACCCGGCGGGCCCGGGTCGCTCGGCGACCGGCGGGTCCGGGGACGGCCGTCGCCGGCGCGGGTGACGCGCCCGGGACGGCGAGAGGGCTACGACGAATGCAGACGACGCGCGGGGTAGGGCTCCCCGCTGGACCACCCTAGCACGCGGTCTGTGCCGGATCAGGCAAGAAGTGTGCCAGGTCGAACAGATGATCGCCCCCCGGACGGCCCCGCGGCGGCTGGTATAGTCGGCGCTTGGCCGGGCAGCGTCTGCCCGGCACGCGTGAGTACCCCACGATGGACGACGCCGCCCTCGCCGCCCTGATGCAGTCGGTCGCCAGCGGCGCGCTGGCCCCCGCCGAGGCCGCCCGGCGTCTGAAGCGCCTGGACGTGGAGGACCTGGGCTTCGCCCGCATCGACCACCACCGCACGCTGCGCAAGGGCTTCCCCGAGGTCATCTACGGCAGCGGCAAGACGCCCCAGCAGGTGGCCCTGATCGCCGAGCGCATGGCCGCCGGCGGGCAGACGGTGCTGGCCACGCGCTGCGACGCCGCCACCTTCGAGGCGGTCAAGGAGCGCGTCCCGGACGCCGTCTACCACGAGGTGCCGCGCTGCATCGTGGCCCTGCGCGCCCGGCCGCCCCGGGCGACGGGCACGGTGGTCGTCGCCACCGGCGGCACCACGGACATCCCCGTCGCCGAGGAGGCCGCCCTGACCGCCGAGCTGTCCGGCAGCCGGGTCGACCGCCTGTGGGACGTCGGCGTCGCCGGCATCCACCGCCTGCTGGCCAACCGCGACCGCCTGACCGACGCCAGCGTGCTGGTGGTGGCCGCCGGCATGGAGGGGGCCCTGCCCAGCGTCGTCGGCGGGCTGGTCGCCCGTCCGGTGATCGCCGTGCCCACCAGCGTCGGCTACGGCGCCGCGTTCGGCGGCATCGCGGCCCTGCTGGGGATGCTCAACTCCTGCGCGCCCGGCGTGCTGGTGGTGAACATCGACAACGGGTTCGGTGCCGGCTACGCCGCCGGGATCATCAACCGCATGGCCGGAGTCGAGGACGAGTGACCGTCGCCGCCCACTTCGAGTGCGTCTCGGGGGCCGGTGGGCCCCCGGCCACCCACGCACCCCGCGAGGCGGCGGCGTGACCGTCGCCGCCCACTTCGAGTGCGTCTCGGGGGCCGGTGGGCCCCCGGCCACCCCCGCACCCCGCGAGGCGGCGGCGTGACCGTCGCCGCCTACTTC
>DATLLM010000609.1:0-2428 GCA_035537855.1 Chloroflexota bacterium
CGGCTGAGCGGTGGGCGAGCTTCTGGGCGCCGCCGTGCTCGACGCCGCCGGCTGGGCCTGCCGCGTCGCCGCCGCCGCCTGGGCGGTCGCCGTCCCCGCCCGCGCCGAGCGCGACGCCGGCGCAACGGGCGCCGGCGGCGCAGGTCCCGCCGGCGACCCAGCGCCCGAGCGGCCCCCCGGTCTACGGCTCGGTCAACACCACCTCCGGCCCGACCGTGGACGGCTTCTCCTGGCCGGTCAACAGCCCCATCGTGACCACCGAGTTCGGAGACAAGAGCCCCTTCCAGGCGTCGCACACGGGGATCGACCTGGCGACGGCGATGTACACGCCGGTGCGGGCGGCGGCGGACGGGATCGTGATCGAGAGCGGACTGGCGGTGGCCGGGAAGCCGTCTCTGTCCTACGGGATGCGGGTGAGCATCGCCCACAAGGGCGGGGTGGCGACGCTCTACGCCCACCTGGACGACGAGAAGCTCAAGCCGACGGTGAAGTCCGGTGACCGGGTGGAGCGGGGGCAGGTGATCGGCTACATCGGGATGACCGGGTTGACCACGGGGCCCCACGTCCACTTCGAGGTGCTGATCGGGGGCGAGCCGCGCAACCCCCGGAACTACCTGCCGAAGTAGTCCTGGCCGGAGCCCGGTCGCGGGGCCGGACGCCGCGACCGAGCCCGCTCCCGGAGGTCCAGCGCTCCACAGGCGACCGCACCGCCGGTTACCCGGGGGGCGGCCCGCCGTCCGGGCTCCGCGGCGGCCGGCGCCGGCGGTTGGCGAGGGCGTCCCGCAGGTAAGTCTGGGCCTGCTGCGTGGCGCAGACGCGGCAGACGTTCTGGCGGCGTCTGGCGAGCACCGGCAAGGGCGCGCCGCAGCGGATGCAGGTGGTGGCGTCCGCGCCGTCCTGGCCCCTGGCCGGCCCGGCGGCGGTGCCGCCGTCGGGGGCGAGTCGGGCCCCGGCCGGGCGTCGCATGAGTGACATGGTTTGCGTTCCCCTCCATGCACAACGCCGGGCCCGGCCGAAAGATAGGCTCCGTGGCGGCGGCCGCAACCGCTGTGTTACGGTGGCCGGGCGGCGTGCCATCTGGCGCACGCGGAGTTGCGCGATCGGGGATGTGAAACTTCCAGCCGCCGTGAACCGGTCTGGTGTGACGTCGACTGCCATCGTCACGGCAACGGCGGCGGTGTTGCTCGTCGCCTCGTTCCTTACCGGCTACCTGGTGGGACGGGGCGATCCGCTCGGTCTCCGAGTGCTGCCCCTGGGTCCTGCGTCCGGGACGGCCGGCCCCGGCGCCGCCCGGCCGGCGCAGCCGGGACAGGACCACGCCCCGGACGACCTCGGCCACGAGCTGAACGCGTTCTGGGAGACCTGGAACTTCGTCGAGCAGTCGTTCTACCGCCGGCCCGTCGATCGCCAGCAGATGGTGCGGGGGGCCATCAAGGGCCTGCTGGCGGCCCTGAACGATCCCCACGGCTCGTACCTCGATCCGCAATCGACCAGGGTGGAGAAGGCCCACCTGGACGGGATCGTCGAGGGCATCGGCAGCACGGTCGACCTCAAGGAGCGGCGCTTTACCATCCTGGCCCCGATCGAGGACGGGCCGGCGGCGCGGGCGGGGCTGCGCACAGGGGACGTGATCCTGAAGGTGGACGGCCGGGACATCGGGGGCCTCAGCCTGGCCGAGGCGGTGGCGCTGCTGCGCGGCCCGTCCGGCACCAGGGTGCGGCTGACGGTGCAGCGCGGAGAAGACCCCGAGGGTCAGCCGGTCGAGGTGGAGCTCACCCGGGCCCGTCTGGAGCTGGAGGCGGTGACCTCGCGCATGGCGGCGGAGGGCATCGGGTATGTCCGCATCCGCGTCTTCGGCAGCCAGACCGTCCCCCAGCTCACCCGGGCGCTGCGCGAGCTGCGCTCGCGGCGGGTGCGCGGCATCGTGCTCGACCTGCGCGATAACCCCGGTGGCTACCTGACGACGGCGACCGACGTGGCCAGCCAGTTCGTCAAAGACGGGAAAGTGATCTTCTACGAGGAGCAGCTCGGCCAGCGCCGGGCGACGACGAGCAAGCCCGGCGGGCTGGGCACCGACCTGACCGTGGCCGTGCTCGTCAACCGGGGGACGGCGAGCGCCTCCGAGGTGGTGGCCGGCGCCCTGCGCGACCAGGACCGGGGCGTGCTGATCGGGGAGAACACGTTCGGCAAGGGGTCGGTGCAGCAGCTGCACGACCTCTCAGACGGCTCGGCCGTCCGGCTCACCACCGGGACCTGGCTGACGCCGAACGGGAAGTCGGTCGAGGGGGCCGGACTGACCCCGGCGGTCGCGGCGAAGCCGACGGCGGACGACGAGCGGGTCAAGCGCGACGTGGCCCTGGAGAAAGCCCTGGAGTGGTTCAAGGTGGCGCCGCCCCCGGCGCCCACCCCGACAGCGACCGGCGGCGGC
>DATLLM010000610.1:0-3033 GCA_035537855.1 Chloroflexota bacterium
GGGGCCCCACCAGCAGCACCCCCTTGGGGATCGCCCCCCCCAGCCGCTGGTACCGCTCCGGCCGGCGCAGGAAGTCCACGATCTCCTCCAGGTCCGCCTTCGCCTCGTCGATCCCCGCCACGTCCGCGAACGTGATCCGGGTGGTGGAGAGGTTGGCGTCGTAGCGCCGGGCGCGGCTGCGCCCGATGCCGAAGAGATTGCCCTGGGCCTGCTGCGCCCGCGAGCTGAGCCAGAGCAGGAAGCCGAAGATCAGCAGCGCCGGGCCGAAGCTGAACAGGATAGACATCCACGCCGGGGGCTCGGTCTGGATCGCCGCCGCCGAGACCACCACCCCGTGCTGCTCGAGCAGGGGCTGCAGGTCGTCGCCGCCGAAGATCGGCACCTGGGTGCTGAACTCCTTCGCGGTCAGGGAGCCGGTCTGCCCGGCCGGCGGGTAGGTCACCGGCTGCTTGAAGGTGCCCAGGATGCGGTCGCCCTGGCTCGTGATCTCGGAGACGTTGTCCGCGATCACCTGCTCCCGGAAGGTGGTGTAGGGCACGGTGATCCGCTGCGGGGCGGACCGGGGCATGACGTAGGACGTGAGCAGCCAGTTCACCACCAGCAGCCCCACCAGGAGCCAGATCCACCCCTGGGCCAGCCAGCCCAGCGTGCGCCGCGGCCCCTTGGGCGGCTCACCCCCCGGCTGGCCCCGCCCGTTCGCCCGCTGCTGGCTGCGATCGTCTCCGCTGGTCATGCCCGTCCTCTGTCCCGGCTCGCTTCGGCGAACACGTCACTCCAAGCGTAAACCACCGCCGCCGGTTCGCACTAGGCGCGGCCGCGAGCCGGGGTCGGTTCCCCGGCGGGAGAGGTCCCGGTCCGGCGCCTCAGGCCCCGGCCAGGCGCCGCCAGCCGGCGGCGAGGACGCGCCCGAGGCGGCCGGCCACGCCCTGCTGCTCGAGACTCGCCGGGGGGCCCCAGGGCACCCGCGTGCCGTCCGGCAGGACGCGCATCAGGCGGGTGCCGCCGCGGTAGCGCCCGGCGACCCGCGCCGCCGCCAGCCATTCCTGGTAGCGAGCCAGCCGGCGGCGGGTGACGGCCCCGTCGTCCTTCTCGCCCACCCACTCCCCGATGCGCTGATGCTCGCCCGTGCGCAGGAAATGTCGCGCCTCGGCCGTCGCCCGCGCCGTCCACCAGGCGGCGCTCTCCCGCATCAGGTACAGGTAGCAGTCGATCGCGTTGGCCGGCTTCATGCCTCCAGGCTCCGGGGCGGGGGCGCCTCGCGGCGCTGCCGATTTCCCACCAGCCTACCAGACTGTGACCAACCTGGCACGATGTAGTGGGCAATGTCTATCGACGCGACTCCGGGACGAGGATCGGACCCCCGTTCGGCCGCAGGGCGGGACGTCCTCGCGGCCGCCGTCGCCGTCGTCCCCGCGCCGGACGGCGCCGCCCCCAGCCTCGTCTTCTCCCAGCACGGCTGGGCGGACAACAACCGCAAGATGCTCGCGTTCGGCCTCGCCGTCGCCCCGCCCGGCGCCGAGGTGGTGGCCCCCGATCTGGGCTTCGTCCGCACCTGGCTGCGCTTCGAGCCCCTGGTCGAGCTCGTCGAGGCCGAAGCGGCGGCCTTCTTCGACCAGCTCCCGGACGCCACCGCCCGCATCGTCGGGCACTCCATGGGCGGGCTCATCTGGCTGACCATCCTCGACCGGCGCCCGGAGTGGCGCGAGCGCGTCGCCGCCCTCGTGCTCATCGGCTGCCCCGTGCGCGGCGCGGACCTGGCCGGCATCGTCGACCGCCAGGGCTGGACGATCGGGCGCGACCTGGCGGTCGACCGCAGCGCCACCGCCAGCCGGGTGGCCGCGGCCGTGCCCACCATCTCCGTCGCCGGGGACCTGATCCTGGCCAGCGACGGCGCCATCACCTGCCGCTCGGCGCGGGTCGACGGGGCCCGCTTCGTCTGCCTGCCCCGGGAGTCGCACCCCGGCCTGATCAAGAGCGACCGCGTCGTGCGCCTCGTGCGGGCCTACCTCCAGGACCCCAACCCTCCGGACACCGACCTGCGCCCGGTCGTCGCCCGGCTCCGTTCCGTCCCCGGGATGGCCGATCTGCCGCTCGGCACCCCGGCGGCGGCCGGCGCCGCCGGCGCCGCCGTCGCCCTGCTCTTCCGGGACGGGGCCAACATCCGCCTGCGCCACCCGGCCTTCGGCAACGTCCAGGTGGCCGTCGCCGACGGCGAGGGCCGGTGCCTCTGGGCCGGGGCCACCGGCCGGGCCCACGTCCGGGCCCTGCGCCACGCCCTGGAGGCCATCGAGGGGGATTCCGCCGTCAGCGTCGCCTGAGCCGCGCTGCCGCCCGCCGCGGGGCCTCCGGGTGTACGCTTGACCCCGCCGGGTCTCCCGGCGCCGCGACGGCCGCCGGTACCGGTACCCGGGAACCAGTCACGAGAGACGAGACCGACGATGGCCACCCGACTGCGCCGCTGGTGGGCCCGGCTCGTCGCCGTCCTCTTGCGCCCCCACCGGGACGTGAAGAGCTTCGCCACCGAGGTGGAGACGGCGGGCGTGACCGGCCGCGTCGACGCCGGCGTGCACACCGTCCCGGCGACCAAGATCGTGGGCAGCGTCGGGCGGTCCCAGAACCTGCGCAGCGACTTCTTCTATAAGTCGGGCAAGGTGACCGCCCGCTTCCACCGCATCGGCCAGGCGATGCAGGCCGGGCGCCTCCTGCCGCCGGTCGAGCTCTACAAAGCCCGCCTGCGCCGGCGCCGCGGCGAGCGCGACGCGGTGGTCACCGAGTACTACGTGGTCGACGGCCACCACCGGGTGGCCATGGCCAAGAAGCTGGGCCAGGACTTCCTCGACGCCCACGTGGTGGAGTACCGCCTCAACCAGGCCGGGCCGCCGGCTCCGGAGGCCCCGGAGGCTCCGGAGGCCCCGAAGGCCCCGAAGGCAACGGCCCATGCGTCCCTGAGCACCGGCCCCGGCGTGCGGCGCGGGGCGCGATGGGGCTGGTGGGTGGTCGCGGTGATCGCGATCGGCGCGATCGGTTGGTACC
>DATLLM010000611.1:0-3066 GCA_035537855.1 Chloroflexota bacterium
TGGTGGAGTACCGCCTCAACCAGGCCGGGCCGCCGGCCCCGGAGTCCCCGGAGTCCCCGGAGTCCCCGGAGGCTCCGGAGGCCCCCCCCGCCGGCGGCGGGCGCGGCGCCTCACCCTCCGCCGGCGATGGGCAGAAAGAAGAAGGCGGCGGCGGCCATCAGGTACAGCGCTAGCAGCTGCACCCCCTCCAGCCAGTTGCTCTCCCCGTCCAGACAGATGTAGGCGAAGACGGCCGTCGTCAGCCCCAGGATGGCCAGCTCGAGGGGCTCGAACACCAGGTTCATCGGGTGGCCCAGGGGGATGCTCAGGAAGACCAGCAGGGGGGCGACGAAGAGGGCCACCTGGGTGCTCGAATCGGCCGTGATCGCCAGGGTCACGTCCGGGTGGTTGCGCCAGGCGAACTGCACCGCGCTGAAGTGCTCGGCGGCGTTCCCGATCAGGGCGACCACGATCACCCCGACGAAGAACTCGCTCCAGCCCAGCTGCTCCGTGACCGGCTCGATCACGGCCACGAGGGCCTCGCTGACGACGGCCGCGCCCACCGTCGCCAGGGCGAGCACGACGAGCGCCCGGCGCCGGCTCCAGACGGGGCCCTCCTCCGGGGCCGTCGCCTCGACGATCGGCCCCACCAGCGCCTCCTCCGGCTTCCCCTGCCCGCGCTGAAAGGTGAAGATCAGGTAGGCGACGTAGGTCAGCAGCAGGATCCCCGCCACCAGCAGGCTGACCTCCTCCAGCAGCGGCGCCTCGTGCACCGTCAGGGCCACCGTCGCCGGGAGGAAGAGGCCGGCCAGGGCGAGCAGCATCATCGCCGAGTTGAGACTCGCCGCCCGGGCGTCGTAGCGCTGGATGCCGTTGCGGAGCCCCCCGGCCAGGAGCGAGCCGCCGAGGACGAGCAGGGTGTTGCCGATGATCGAGCCGGTGATCGAGGCCTTGACCAGCGTGAGCAGGCCCTCGCGGATGGCGAAGGTGGTGATGATCAGCTCGGCGGCGTTGCCGAACGTCGCGTTCAGCAGCCCCCCGTAGCGCGGGCCAAGGTGGTGCGCCAGCTCCTCCGTCGCCCGCCCGATCAGCCCCGCCAGGGGCACCAGGGCGATGGCCGCCAGCAGGAAGGTGGCCAGCGGCGGGGCGTTGAGCAGCCGGGACCCGACGGCCAGGGGGACGAATCCCAGCATCACGTACTGCCAGCGGAACATATGGCGGTGAAGCATAGCCGCCGGCGGTTCCCCGCCGCGCTACAACTTAGGGGACTCAGCGCAAGGAGGACAGCGTGACAGTGCAGGTATTCGGCATCAACCACGTCGCCATCGAGGTGGACGACGCCCAGAAGGCGGTCGAGTTCTACGAGGACGTCTTCGGGCTCAAGATGCTCAAGGGCGGCGAGGGCGCCGCCTGGTGCCAGGTGGGCGCCCACCAGTTCCTGGCCATCTTCGAGGTCAAGGAGCTGCACCGCGGGCAGTGGAAGCACTTCGGCTTCATGGTCCGCGACGAGGCCCAGATCAACGAGGTCAAGGCCAAGCTGCGCGAGAAGTACGGCCTGCACGTCAACGAAGGCGGCTTCACCCGCTGCGACTTCGAGGACCCCTGGGGGAATCACATCCAGGTCGGCGACCTGCACGACGAGTCGCTCGTCTGGCTGCTCCCCTACCAGGAAGTGCAGACCCTGGGCATCGAGTTCGGTGAGCCCAAGCCGGCGGCGAGCCTGGCCGACCTCTAGGGGCGCCGCCGGTGACCCCGTCGCCCGCCTCCGCCCTCGCCGCCCCCGTCGACGCCGCCGACCACGCCATCGGCCCCGCCGCGGCGCCGGTGACGCTCGTGGTCTACGGCGACTACGAGTGCCCCTACACCCTCCTGCTGATGCCCGCCGTCACGGGACTCGTCGATCACTTCGGCGACCGCCTGCGCTTCGTCTTCCGCCACTTCCCTTTGTCCAAGCACCCCCACGCCGCGCTCGCCGCCGAGGCGGCGGAGGGCGCGGCCGCCCAGGGGCGCTTCTGGGACATGCACGTCGCCCTGTTCGCCGGGCAGGACGCCCTCGAGCCGGACGATCTCGTCCGCTACGCCGCCGATCTGGGACTGGACGTGCCCCGCTTCCGGGCCGATCTCGTGGCCCACGCCCACCGCCCCCGCGTTGAGCGGGATCTGGAGAGCGGGCGGCGCAGCGGCGTCGCCGGCACGCCGACCGAGTTCCTCAACGGCGTCCTCTACACGGGCGAGGACCGCCTCACCGGCCTGACGCGGGCCGTGGCCGCCCTGCTGCCCTAGCCGGGCGGGGGCCCCGCCGGCCACGCCCACGCCGGGTGGCGCGCCAGGCGCCCGAGGGACGGCTTCAGCGCCGGGTACAGCCCGCGGTAGACGTCGTAGTAGGCGCCGTACACCTCCCGGCGCCGGGGATCGGGCTCGATCCGCCCCGCCTCGCGCAGGGTCCGGGCGCAGGCGGTGGCCACGTCCGGATAGACGCCGGCCCCGGTCCCGGCCAGCAGGGCCGCCCCGAAGGCCGGCCCTTCGGCGTTCTCCAGCACGGCCACCGGGCGCCCGAAGACGTCGGCCATGATCCCGCGCCACAGGGCGCTGCGGGCGCCGCCGCCGGAAGCGCGCACGTCCGCCACCGCGATCCCGGCCGCTTCGAGCAGGGCGAGGCAGTCTCGCAGGGAGTAGCTGACCCCCTCCAGCACCGCCCGTACCAGGTCGGCCCGGGTGTGCCGCGCCGTCAGCCCGATCCACCCCCCGCGCGCCTCAGGGTCGAGGTGCGGCGCCCGCTCCCCCATCAAGTAGGGCAGGAAGAGCAGTCCCTCGCACCCCGGCGCCGCCCCGGCCGCGTCCGCCATCAGCCGCTCGTAGGCGGCGTCCCCGGTCGCCCTCCCGTCGCCGGCGGCGAGGTGATCGCGCACCCAGCGCAGGGAGAGCCCGGCCGCTTGCGTCACGCCCATCACGTGCCACATCCCGGGGACGCTGTGGCAGAACACCTGCAGCGCGTCCGGCGCGTCCGTGACCGCCTCCGTCGCGGCGAAAACGACGCCGGACGTGCCGACGGTGCAGGAGACCAGTCCGGGCCCCACGATCCCGTTC
>DATLLM010000612.1:0-3731 GCA_035537855.1 Chloroflexota bacterium
CCCGGCGGCGCCGATCCCGGCGAGGCGTCCGAGCGCGGTCCCGGGGGGCCGGCGTGACCCGCCTGAGCGAGCCGGCGGCCAGCGAGCTGCAGGGCGCCCTGTTCCGCCTCGACCTGCGCCTGCGCCTGGCGGTGGACACCCTGCGGGACGACGTCGCCGAGCGGGCCCGGGACCCCTTCCGGGGGCTCTACATCTCCGAGGCGGACGTGGACGGCCTGCTGGCCTCGACGCCGCCGGCGCAGATCGCGGACGAGCTCCTGGCGACCCCGGCGGCCCTCGAGGCCCCCCGCCTGCAACGCCTGATCCGGGCCGCCGGGTTGTCCCCGTTCGAGGCGGAGGTGCTGCTGGTCTGCCTCGCGCCGGAGATCGACCTGCGCTACGAGCGCCTCTACGGCTACCTCCAGGACGACGTCACCCGGCGCCGGCCAACGGTCGACCTGATCCTGCGCCTGCTCTGCCCGGTGCTGGCCGAACGGCTGCCCGCGCGGGAAGCGCTCAGCCCCTCCGGGCGCTTGCTGCGGGACGGGCTGTTGACCCTGGCCGACGACGCCGCCGGGCACTGGCCCCTGCTCGCCCGCCCGCTGCGCGTCGACGAGCGGCTGGTGGAGTACCTGCTGGGCTCGGACCGCCCCGACCCGCGCCTCGACCTCGTCTGCCGCCTCGAGGGCGGCGCGGACGAGCCGCCGGCGCCCCCCCTGGACGGGACCGCCGGCGAGGTGCTGGACGGCCTCGTGCGCCTGATGCGCGACGACGGCGGCGCGGTGCTGTACCTCCACGGCGGCCCCGGCTCGGCCAAGCTGGCCACCGTGCGGGCGGCCGCCGCCCGCGCCGGGCTGCCCCTGCTGATCCTTGACGGCGGTGCGCTGCTGACCAGCGGCCGGGCCACGACCCTGCTCAGCCTGGCGGTGCGCGAGGCCATCCTGCAGGGAGGCGTGCTCGCCGTCGACGGCTTCGACGCCCTGCTGGCGGACGAGGGCGACGCCCCGGCGGCGCGGGTGGCGCTGCGCCGCCTGCTGACCGAGCAGCGGGACGGCGACGCCTCGCTGCCCGGGCCCGGCGTCCGCGCCGCCGTCCTGCTGCTGGGCGAGACCCGCTGGGAGCCGGCCACCTGGCTGCCCCACCAGACCACGGTACGGCTGGAGCTGCCGGCGCCGGGCCCGCTGGCCCGCCTGCAGGTGTGGCGCCACCACCTGGACGGGCAGGCGCCGCCGGACGCCGTCGCCGGGCTCGCGGCCCAGTTCCGGATGGACGGCGACGCGGTGCAGGCGGTGGTCGGCGCCGCCCGGGGCCGGGCGATCTGGCGGGGCAACGGCCCGGCCTCGGCGGACGACTTCCGGGCGGCCGCGCGGTCCGTCGCCGCCCCGCCCCTGGACGGCCTGGCCCGGCGCGTCGAGCCCCGCTACGGCTGGGAGGACATCGTCCTGCCGCCGGACGGGATGACGCAGCTGACCGAGCTGTGCGCCCGGGCGCGCCACCAGACCGTCGTGCTCGAGCGCTGGGGCTACGGCAAGAAGCACGCCCGCCGGGCGAGCCTGACCGCCCTCTTCGCCGGCCAGCCGGGCACCGGCAAGACGATGGCGGCGGAGATCGTCGCCGGCGCGCTCGGACTCGACCTGTACCGGATCGACCTCTCGTCCGTGGTCAGCAAGTACATCGGCGAGACGGAGAAGAATCTGGAGAAGATCTTCAGCGCCGCCGACCGGGGGGACGCCGTCCTGCTGTTCGACGAGGCGGACGCCATCTTCGGCAAGCGCTCCGAGGTGCGGGACGCCCACGACCGCTACGCCAACGTGGAGACGGCCTACCTGCTGCAGCGCCTCGAAGCCTACGAGGGGCTGGCCGTGCTGACCACCAACCTGAAGGGGAACATCGACGAGGCCTTCCTGCGCCGTCTGGACTGCGTGATGGAGTTCCCCATGCCCGAGGAGCCGGAGCGCCTCGCCATCTGGGAGCGGGCCATCCCGGCTGAGGCGCCGCGGGACCCGGACGTCGACCTGCCCTTCCTCGCCCGCAAGTTCAAGCTCGCCGGCGGCCACATCCGCAACATCGCCCTCACCGCCGCCTTCCTGGCCGCCGCCGACGGCGACGGCGGCGGCATCGCCATGCGCCACCTGGCCCGCGGCACCCGGCGGGAGTACCAGAAGCTGGGGAAGCTGGTGGCCGAGTCCGACTTCGAGCAGTACTACGCCCTGCTGAAGGACCGCTAGCCGCCGCCCGACGGCGGTACGCGCCAGGCAACGGAGACGATGAGCGCCACCGGCAAAGAGGCTATCTGGCTGGCCTGCAAAGAGAAGACCTGCTGCTACACCGCGTTCGTCGTCCCCACCGGGCGCGACGTCTGGCGGATCGCCCGCGCCCTCGACGCCCCGCCCTGGTCCTTCCTGATCTACTTCCCCAGCCGGGAGCCGCGCCGGGACGCCTTCGCCCTCGACCGCAGCGGCGGCACCTTCCGTCTGGCCCTGGCGAAAGGGGCCTCGCGGCGCACCAAGTCGCCCCCGCCGTGCGTCTTCTTGCTCCGCACCCGGGGCGCCTACCACCGCTGCGGTCTGGGCGACCTGCGTCCCGCCGTCTGCCGCGCCTTCCCCTCCGAGCTGGTGGACGGCGTGCTCTGCATGCGCCCGGACTCCGGCTGCACCTGCCGCGCGTGGAGCCTGGCGGACGTGGAGATCGGCGAGGAGTGGGAGCGCATCGCCACCCGCCAGGCGGAAGGCGAGGAGTACTTCGACGTCGTGGCGCGCTGGAACGAGCGCGTCGCCACCGCGCCGGACGGGGCGGACTTCAGCTTCCCGGACTTCTGCACCTTCCTGCTGCAGACCTACGACGCCGCGCCGGAGGCGGAGGCGTGATCGGCGCCCCCGGCGGGCCGCGCAACCCCTGCGCCACCTGCGGCAACTGCTGCCGGGACTACGTCGTCCCGGTCTTCGGCCAGGACATCTGGCGCATCGCCACCGGGCAGCGCCTCGGCCCGGAGCAGTTCGTCGTCGCCTACCCCCAGTTCAAGGAGGTGCACACCGACGCTTTCCGGCTGCAGCGGGACGGCTACTGGTTCGGCCTCATGCTGGACAAGCGCGGCCAGCTGAAGCCGGGGCGGCCCTGCATCTTCCTGGTCGACCTCGGCGGCGGGCACTCCCGCTGCGGCATCTACGGCCAGCGCCCCTCCGCCTGCCAGATCTACCCCATGGTGGCCTGGAGCGGCGTCGTCGCCCAGCGGCCGGACTCGCACTGCCCGCCCGATTCCTGGCCCCTCGCGGAGCTCGTCCGCCCGGCCTGGCGCACCGGGTTGCAGGGGTTGCGCATGCAGCTCGACGTCTACGGCGAGGCCGTCGGGCGCTGGAACGCCCGGATCAACGCCTCGCCGCCGGAGAAAGAGTACGTCCTGCCGGAGTTCCTGGCCTACCTGATGAACGTCTACGACCGGCTGGCCGCGCTCGACGCGGCGGCCGGCGCGGAGACGCTCGACCAGGTGATCGCCACCTGGCCCAACTTCCCCCGCGCCACGATCGATCTGGACATCCTGGACGAGCCGGAGCGCGTCCCCATCTGGCTGCGCTACTTCGTCCAGGCGCGTCAGGTGATCGACGAGTTCTATCCGGAGCTGCCGCCGCTGCCGCCCGCCTTGCAGACGTCGCCGCGGGGGCGCCCGGAGTCGGCCGGCATCCCCACCACCGCGCCGCCCGGCCGCTGCCGTCCGTCACGCCCTATCTTACGCGCGCTGCCCGGTGCTGTGAAGT
>DATLLM010000613.1:0-3356 GCA_035537855.1 Chloroflexota bacterium
CGGGGATCGGCAGCTGCGCGCGCGGGGGCTGCGGAGGCCGGCAGTGGGCGTTCCCGGCGCGGCGCCCGGCGGCGGTGCGCGCCCAATGAGCGGGAGCGCGCGTGCACCGCGGTTCGGCCGGGACGAGACGCCCGCCAACGAGGAGACGACCGAGTGGCCACACCATCCGACGCCCCGCAGCCCCCGCGCGCGCAGCTGCCGATCCCCGATCAGCCCTACGCCGGCGCCGTCCCGTACGACGCCAAAGACCCGGAAGCCACGTTCCCGCCCATCGCGCCGCTGCGGCCCCCGGCCGGGGCGCCGAACGTGCTGGTCGTCCTCCTGGACGACGTCGGCTTCGGCTCCTCCAGCGCCTTCGGCGGCCCGATCCGCATGCCCACCGCCGAGCGGTTGGCCGCCGGGGGCTTGAAGTTCACCCGCTTCCACACCACCGCGCTGTGCTCGCCCACGCGGCAGGCCCTGCTCACCGGACGGAACCACCACGCCGTGGGGATGGGCGGGATCACCGAGATCGCCACGGCCGCGCCGGGCTACAACTCCGTCCGCCCCAACACGGCGGCGCCCCTGGCGGAGACGCTGAAGCTCAACGGCTACTCGACGGCGCAGTTCGGCAAGTGCCACGAGGTGCCCGTCTGGGAGACCAGCCCCATGGGCCCCTTCCGCGCCTGGCCCACCGGCGGCGGCGGCTTCGAGTACTTCTACGGCTTCCTCGGCGGGGAGACCCACCAGTACTACCCGGCCATCTACGAGGGCACCACCCCCGTCGAGCCGGAGAAGACGCCGGAGCAGGGCTACCACTTCATGGCGGACATGACCGACAAGGCGATCAAGTGGGTGCGCCAGCAGAAGGCGCTGATGGGGGACAAGCCCTTCTTCGCCTACTTCGCCCCCGGCGCCGCCCACGCCCCGCACCACGTGCCCAAGGAGTGGGCGGACCGGTACAAGGGGCAGTTCGACGACGGGTGGGACGCCCAGCGCGAGCGCACCTTCGCCCGCCAGAAGGCGCTGGGGGTGATCCCCTCGGACGCCGAGCTGACCCGGCGCCACGCCGAGATCCCCGCCTGGGCGGACATGCCGGAGGCGCTCAAGCCGGTGCTGCGGCGCCAGATGGAGGTCTTCGCCGGCTTCCTGGAGCACGCCGACCACCAGGTGGGCCGCCTGATCGACGCCCTGGCCGACCTCGGGGTCCTGGAGGACACCCTCGTCTACTACATCATCGGGGACAACGGGGCCTCCGCCGAGGGCACCCTCAACGGCACGTACAACGAGATGATCAACTTCAACGGCGCGGCGGCCCTGGAGACGCCGGAGTTCCTGATGGCGCGGCTGGACGCCCTGGGCGGCCCGGACTCCTACTGCCACTACGCGGTGGGCTGGGCCCACGCCATGAACACCCCCTACCAGTGGACGAAGCAGGTCGCCTCCCACTGGGGCGGCACCCGCAACGGCACCGTCGTGCACTGGCCCAACGGCTTCGCCGCCAAGGGCGAGGTGCGCGCCCAGTTCGCCCACGTGATCGACGTCGCCCCCACCGTGCTGGAGGCCGCCGGCCTGCCCCACCCGGTGAGCGTGAACGGCGTGCAGCAGATGCCGCTGCACGGGGTGAGCATGGCCTACGCCTTCGCCGACGCCGGCGCGCCCGAGCGGCACGCGACGCAGTACTTCGAGATGTTCGGCAACCGGGGGATCTACCACCGGGGCTGGACGGCGGTGACCAAGCACAAGACCCCCTGGATCATGGTCGGCGGGGAGTTGCCCGCCTTCGACGCCGACGTCTGGGAGCTGTACGACACGAACACCGACTGGAGCCAGGCCCGCGACCTGGCCGCGGCGCAGCCCGAGAAGCTCCGCGAGCTGCAGCGGCTGTGGCTCACCGAGGCCACCCGCTACAACGTCCTGCCCCTGGACGACCGGGGCGCGGAGCGGCTGAACCCCGATCTGGCCGGGCGGCCGACGCTGATCAAGGGCACCTCCCAGCTGCTGTTCGGGGGGATGGGCCGCCTCTCGGAGAGCTCCGTCGTCAACATCAAGAACAAGTCGCACGCCGTCACCGCCGAGGTGGTGGTGCCCGCCGCCGGCGCGGCGGGCGTGATCATCGCCCAGGGGGGCAGCGTCGGCGGCTGGAGCCTCTACGCCAAGGACGGCCGGCCCAAGTACTGCTACAACCTCCTGGGCGTGCAGCGCTTCTACGTCGAGGGCGACCGGGCCATCCCGCCGGGCCCGCACCAGGTCCGGGCCGAGTTCGCCTACGACGGCGGGGGGCTGGGCAAGGGCGGCACCGTCACCCTCTACCTGGACGGCGACCAGGTCGGGGAGGGGCGCGTCGGCGCCACCGCGGCGATGATCTTCTCCGCCGACGACACCTGCGACGTCGGCGCGGAGGGCGGCGCGGTGGTGACGGACGACTACGGGTCCCCCGACAACGCCTTCACCGGCGAGGTCAACTGGGTGCAGATCGACCTCGGCGCCGACGCCCAGGACGCCGACCACCTGCTCACCCCGGAGGAACGCCTGCGAGTCGCCATGGCGCGGCAGTAGGTGACGGAGCGACCACGCGCTCGATCCCGGCGCGCTCCCGGCGAGTCGTGCGGGCCCGCCTGAGGCCCACGCGCCGCCCGGCGCGGTGCGTGGTAAGGAGAAAGCGGGACGCCGTGACGGGCGACCAGCGCGCTCCGGAGCCGCGGCGGCGGTGGGTGCTGGCCGCCGGCTGCACGGCGGCCGGCGCACGGCTGGTCGACCCGAAGCCTGAGCGTACCGCGCTCCCGGAGTGAGGTGGCGACCCGGAGATGCCCCGCGGGCGACGGGGCCGTGGCCTCCCGAGAAATGGGCAAGGAACACCACCGCGCCCGCGCCCGGCGGCGCGGTGCTCCTGCCGCTCGGCGACGACGGCTTCAGCCGGACGTTCGTGTGGGTCACCGACCGCTTCGGGGTCTCGGGGGTCGCTTGCCAGGCGCCCCGGCGGGCGCCTTGACGGCGGCGCGGCCGGCCGGTTGGGTAGGCCGCAGCGGCGCGCCGGGCGCCAGCGGCGCGTAGTACCGCAACGTCAGGTTGAAGCTCCCGGCGGGCGCGGGCGGCCGGTTGGCCGCCCGCCCTGCCGCGGGCCGCGCGAGCTGGAGGTGCAGCGTCGGCGACCCGTCGGCGTTCGGCGTCACCCCGCCGGTTGTGCTGCTGATCGTGGTGCGCTCCGCCGCGGTCGGCAGAAAGCGCATGGCCCCGTCGCACCTGGCCAGGTGCGACAGGCCCGCCCCCGGCGGGGTCTCCCCCGACCCGAAGTGCGGGCCGTAGCGGTGGGCCCCGGCGCGCGGGGCGTCGGCCGGGGCGCCCGTCCTTCGCCCGCGCGGGCGAAGGACGGGCGC
>DATLLM010000614.1:0-7260 GCA_035537855.1 Chloroflexota bacterium
CCACCTCGACCAGGTGCAACGCGCGCCGGGCGAGCAGCTCGAGGATGCCCAGCTTGAGGGCCTCCCGGGCCTCCGGGCGGCGCTGGTAGTGCAGCAGCAGGTAGGACTCGGGCGCGGAGGCCGCCCAGGCGGAAGCGGGCCAGCGCAGGTCGGGCGGCGCCGCCGTCTCGTTAGCCGCTGCGCGGCCCGTCGTACCCCGGTTCACGTTCCGTCGAGCGCTCCCCCGCCGGGCGGCTCAACCGAACCGCCCGGTGATGTACGCCTCCGTGCGCTCGTCCTTGGGGCTGGTGAACAGGTCGGAGGTGGCGCCGTACTCCACCAGCCGGCCGGTCCGCTCCTCGCCGGCGAGGAAGAAGGCGGTGAAGTCCGCGACGCGCGAGGCCTGCTGCATGTTGTGGGTGACGACGGCGATGGTGTAGTCCCGCTTGAGCTCAACCATCAGCTCCTCGATCTTGTAGGTGGCGATCGGGTCGAGAGCGGAGGCCGGCTCGTCCATCAGCAGCACCCGGGGCTCCATCGCCAGGGCGCGGGCGATGCAGAGGCGCTGCTGCTGGCCGCCGGACAGGGAGGCGCCGGAGGCCTTGAGCTTGTCCTTCACCTCGTCCCAGAGCGCGGCCTTCTGCAGGCACCGCTCCACGGTTGCGTCCATCACCGAGCGGGCGGGGGCCCGGGTCAGCTTCAGTCCGGCGACCACGTTGTCGTAGATGGACATGGAGGGGAAAGGGTTGGGCTTCTGGAAGACCATGCCGACGTAGCGGCGCACCTGCACCGGGTCGACGTTGCTGGCGTAGATGTCCTGCCCGTCCAGCAGCACCTCGCCCTTGACCTTGTTGATCCCGGGGGTGACCTCGTGCATCCGGTTCAGGCAGCGGATGAAGGTGCTCTTGCCGCAGCCGGAGGGCCCGATCAGGGCGGTCACCGACCGGGGCTTGATCTCGATGTCCACGTCGGCCACCGCCAGGTGGCTGCCGTACCACGCCGAGAGCTTGTTCACCAGCATCTGGTGGCCGGTCACGGCCACCGCATCCGCGGCGGCGACCGCTTGCTCGGCCGTCGCCGTGACCGGCCTGGCCAGCCCCGGGAACATCGTCCCTACGCCCGATTGCGCCTCGGCTGCGTCTGCCATCTACCCTAACCTATTCCCGCGTGTGGCATAGCGCGCGATCACGCTGAGCGCGCCGATGAGCGAGATCAGCACCAGGGCGCCGCCCCAGGCCTTAGTGTGCCAGTCCTCGTACGGCGCGACGGCGTAGTTGTATATCTGCACCGGGAGCGCCGCCATCGGCTGGAGCAGATTGAAGCTGAAGAACTGGTTGCCCAGCGCCGTCAGCAGGAGGGGGGCGGTCTCACCTCCGGCGCGGGCCAGGGAGAGGACGACGCCGGTGATGATGCCGGCCCGCGCCGCCGGCAGTACGATACCGAGAATCACGCGCCACTGGGGCACGCCGAGGGCCAGCGCCGCCTCGCGCAGGGTGTGCGGCACCAGGCGCAGCACCTCCTCCACCGTGCGCAGGATGATCGGCACCATGATCACCGCCAGGGCGATGGCCCCGGCCAGGCCGGAGAAGTTGCCGATCACCGTCCGCACCAGCCAGGCCCAGATGAACACGCCGATGACGATGGAGGGCATCCCCGCGATCAGGTCGGAGCTGAAGCGGATGGCGTCGGCGAATCGCCCCCGCCCGTACTCGGAGAGGTAGATCCCGGCGCCGACGCCGACCGGCACCCCGATCACGGCGGAGACGGCCATCAGGATCAGGCTGCCGACGAGCGCCGGGCCGACGCCCCCGCCGACCTGTCCGTAGGGCAGCGGGCGCTGGGTGAAGAAGGGCAGATTGAGGGCCGGGAGGCCGCGGATGATGACGTAGGCCAGGATGATCCAGAGCACGGCGACGCCGAGCAGGGCGGCGGCGCTGACCAGGCCGCGCATGAAGGTGGAGTAGGCGCGCCGCCGGGTGTAGCGGGCGTCGGGGGCGAAGAGGAGCTGAGTCGGGCCGGGTGAGCCCCCGGCGGGGGCGCTCGCCCCCGGCGCGACCGTGCCGGCGGCCATCTCAGATCACCGCCTTGACCGCGCCGCGGCCACCCTGCATCTGCCAGATCAGCAGCCGGGCCAGGACGTTGACCACTCCGGCGATCAGCAGCAGGGCGAAGGCCACCCCGGTGATGGCGCTGGAGTAGAGCGGGTTGTCCGCCTCGTTGAACTGGTTGGCGATCGCGCTGGCCATGGTGTACCCGGGCGTGTAGAGCGAGCCGGTGATGGCCCGCGACGAGTTCCCGATCACCAGGGTCACGGCCATGGTCTCGCCCAGCGCGCGACCCAGCCCGAGGATGGCCGCCCCGGCGATGCCCCCGCGGGCGTACGGCAGGACGGCGGTGGTGATCGTCTCCCAGCGGGTGGCGCCCAGGGCCAGCATGCCCTCGCGCTGCGCCGGGGGCACGGTCAGGATCACCTCCCGGGAGACGGCCATGACCGTCGGCAGGATCATGATCGCCAGGATGACGCCCCCGGTGAAGAGGTCCTTGCCGATGGGGTTGCCGGAGAAGAGGGCCCCGATCACCGGCAGCTTCCCCAGGGTCGCTTGCAGCGCCGGCTCGACGTAGGCGCGCATGAAGGGGGAGAGGATGAAGAAGCCCCACAGGCCGTAGATGATGCTGGGGATGGCCGCGAGCAGCTCGACGCTGAAGGAGATGGGGGTGCGCAGCCAGTTGGGGCAGTACTCGGCGACGTACAGGGCGGCCCCGATGGCCACCGGCACCCCCAGGACCATGGCCACCGCGCTGGTCATCAGCGTGCCGTAGATGTACGGCAGGATGCCGAACTGCTGCTTGACGTTGTCCCAGGTGGACGTGGTGAAGAAGGACAGCCCGAAGGTGCTCAGCGCCATGCGGCTGTCCAGGGCCAGCAGGACGAGGATGCCGATCAGGGCGGCGATGATCACCCCGCCGGCCACCCGAGCGCCGCCCTGGAAGACGCTGTCCGCCGTGATGCTGGTGGAGCGGTGGGTCACCAGACGCGGCGCCGCCCCGGGAGGGGCGACGCCGGTGACCTCGCGGACGGCGGCGACGGAAGCGCTACTTATTGGGGAAGGCTGGGCTGCCATTGACCTTGATCCCCTTGATGAACTCCTCGGCCTTCTTGATGATCTCGGCCGGGAGCGCGGCGTAGCCAAGGTCGGCGTTGAAGCGCTGCCCGTCGTGCGTCGACCACCACAGCAGCCGGGTCAGGGCCACGGCCTTGGCCTGGTCGGTCATGGTCTGGTAGGCCAGCAGCCAGGTGAAGCCGGAGATGGGGTAGCTCGTGGCGCCGTCGGCGTTGACGATGGAGGCCCGCAGGTCGGGCGGGATGCTCGCCGAGGAGGCGGCCGCGGCGGCGCTCACGGCGGCCTCATCCGGGTAGATCCAGGCCCCGGACTTGTTCTTCATCTCGGCGTAGCCGAGCTTGTTCTGCTTGGCGTAGATGTACTCGACGTAGCCGATGGAGTAGGGGTTCTGCTTGACCTCGCCGGTCACCCCTTCGTTCCCCCGCCCGCCGAGGCCGCCCGGCCAGTTGACCGTGGTTGAGGTGCCGATCGAGTCCTTCCACTTCGAGCTGACCGCCGAGAGGTAGTCGGTGAAGATGTAGGTGGTGCCGGAGCCGTCCGAGCGGTGGACGGAGACGATGTCCTTGTCCGGGAGGGTGACGTTGGGGTTGTCCGCCTTGAGCCTGGGGTCGCTCCACCTCTTGATGTCCCCGAGGAAGATCCCGGCCAGGGTGTCGCCGGTGAAGCGCAGCCGGGTGCTGGCCGGCACCTCGGGGATGTTGTAGGTGGCGACGACGGCGCCCAGGGCGGTCGGGACGTGGTAGATCGGCCCGCCCTTGGCCTCGGTCAGCTGCTGGTCGGTCATCGGCCCGTCGGTGGCCCCGAAGTCCACCGTCTGGTCGGAGATGGCCTTGATGCCACCCCCGGAGCCGATGGCCTGGTAGTTCACCCGCGCCTGGGTCAGGCCGTAGTAGGTCTCGAACCACTGCGAGTACAGGGCCGCCGGGAACGTCGCCCCGGCGCCGGTCAGGTTCTTCGCCTCGCCCGGGAACGGGCCGGCCACGATCCCGCTCCCGGCGACGGTGGCCTGCGCCCGCGGCGTGCCACCCGCCGGCGCCTCCTGGCCCGCGCCCCCGGGGGCGCTCTGGTCGGCGCCGCAGGCTGCGAGCGCCGCCGCTCCGAGCAGCGTGCTCGCGCCCCAGAGCCAGCTCCGGCGCGTCACCACTCTCGCCATCACGATTGCCTCTCCTCTCCGCTGCGCACCGATGCCCATCGGTGCTCCGATGACAGTCTTTCAGTCCGGGTTTAGCCCCTGTTTAAGCCGAGATTAACGAGCCATTAACGGCGGCCCGCGCCGAAGGGCCGCCGTTCGGTTGCGACGGCGCCGGGGGCGGCGGTCAGCCGCTCAGGCGGTCAGGCGGAAGCGACGAGCACCGGGCGGAGGGCGTAGCCCAGCCCCCGCACCGTGTGCAGGTAGCGCGGCCGGGCCGGCTTGGGCTCGATTCGCTCCCGCAGGCGGTGGATGTGCACGTCCACCGTCCGCGTGTCGCCCCGCCCGGGCAGCTGATCCGACCAGACCGCGTCCAGCAGCCGGGAGCGGGAGAGGGTCATCCCGGCGTGGCGGGCGAGGTAGTGCAGCAGGTCGAACTCGCGCCGCTTGAGCTGCACCGACCGGCCCCCGACGCGCACCTCGCGGCGCGCGGCGTCGATCTCCAGGTCGCCGACCACCAGCGGGGTCGCCGGCTGGACGCCCTGCCGCCCGGCCTCGCTGCCGGCCACCGGCATCCCGGCGCGCCGCAGGTGGGCCTTGATCCGGGCCAGGAGCTCGACGATGCTGAACGGCTTGGTCACGTAGTCGTCCGCGCCGACCTCCAGCCCCACCACCCGGTCGACCTCGTCGGCCAGGGCGCTGACCAGGATGATCGGGCAGCGCAGGTCGTGGCGCAGCAGGCGGCAGACCTCGAAGCCGTCGATCCCGCCGGGGAGCAGCACGTCCAGCAGGATCAGGTCGGGCACCTGGGTGCGGGCCGCCGCCAGGGCGCTCGTCCCGTCCTCGACCAGGTGCACCGCGAAGCCGTTGCGGCGCAGGTTGTACGCCAGCGTCTCGCGCAGGGCGCGCTCGTCCTCGACGACCAGGATGCGGGCCGGGCCGCTGCCCGCATCCGCTCCGGCGGCGCGCTCAGACACCTGCATGGTGTCCCGAATCCTGCGCCGGCCGTGTTACCGTCCCGTTAACCGCGGACTAAGAGGAGTTTAACGCGACGCGGCGCCCTCGCCAGGAAGGAAACTTCCGGCGCCGGCGCCGTTTGCCGTCCCGTTCCGGGCGGCAACGGGCAACGTGAAGGCGAACGTCGCCCCCCGCCCCTCCCCGGGGCTCTCCACCCAGATGCGCCCGCCGTGGGCCTGGATGATGTGCTTGGCGATGGCCAGGCCGAGGCCGGTGCCGCCCGATGCGCGGGACTTGTCCACCTTGTAGAAGCGCTCGAAGAGGCGCGGCACGTCGAGCGGCGCGATGCCGATGCCGTTGTCGGAGACGGTGAAGGTGACCTGCTGCCCGCCGCCGGCGACGCGCACGACCACGTCCCCCCCTTCCGGCGTGAACTTGATGGCGTTGTGCAGGAGATTGATCAGCACCTGGACGACCCTCGCCGGGTCGGCGTAGACCAGGGGCAGATCGGACGGGGCGTCGACGGTCAGCCCGACGCCGGCGCGGTCGGCCTGCATGCGCAGCCGGGCCTCGGCCTCGGCCGCCAGGCCGGCGGCGGGGACGGGCTCCGGGCGCAGCGTGGCCTGCCCGGACTCGATCTTGGACAGGTCGAGCAGCTCCTGCACCATCTGGGTCAGGCTGTCCACCTCGACGTGCATCTGGGAGAGGAACTCCCGCGCCGCCGGCGGGTCCTCGAGAGCGCCCTCTTCGAGCGTCTCCACCAGGGCCTTGAGCGACGCCAGGGTCGTCCGCAGCTCGTGGGAGACGTTGCCGACGAACTCGCGCCGGATGGCCTCCGAGCGGCGCAGCTCGGTCACGTCTTGCAGCATCAGCAGGCCGGCGGGATCGGCCTCGGCCGTCCCGGCGGGAATGGGGAAGCCGGTGGCGCGGACGAAGCGGGGCTCCTCCCGGGCGTCCCCCCGCCGGCCGGCGCGGGCCGGCGCGACGCGCACGTCCGCGCTGCAGCTGCGGTGCTCGGCCACGGCGGTGTGCAGGATCCCGGCCAGCTCGTGGTCGCGCACGACCGCGGTGAGCGATTCGCCGGCCACGCCCTCGACGCCGATGCGCAGCAAGCGGGCGGCGGCGTCGTTCACCCGCTGCACGCGCAGCTCGCGGTCGACGATGATCAGCCCGTCGGCCATGCTGGAGAGGACGACGGAGACGCGGTTGCGCTCCGCGGTCAGGGCCTCCAGCTGGTCCCGCAGCCGGACGGTCATCTCGTTGAGGGCGTCCGCCAGGGTGCGCACCTCGGCGACGCCGTCCACCTTGATCGGGCCGCGTAGGGTGCCGGCGCTGAGCTGCTGGGCCGCGCCGGCCAGGCGCTGCAGGGGATCGATCACCCGCCGGTCGACGTAGGCGGCGGCGACCAGGATGAAGACGGCCGGCAGGATTCCGGCGAGCGAGATCAGGGGGAACCCCCGGGCGACGCCGAAGACGGCGACGGCGAGCATGAACGCCAGCAGTCCCACCAGGACGCCGCCGGCGACGGCGACGAACCAGGAGGAGAAGTGCCAGGCCGGGCGGTGCGCGGCCCCCGCGGGGGAGACGCCGGCCTCAGCTTCCCGCAACGGCGTCTCCGCGGAGCACGTTCAGCTCCTCCATGTGCCCGGTGAGGATGTAGACGATGCGCTCGCAGATGTTGGTGATGTGGTCGCCGACGCGCTCCAGGTTGTGGGCGACCCACAGCAGGTACGTCGCGCGGGTGACCGTTGAGGGGTCGGCGGTCATGATCCCCAGCAGCTCGTCGTAGACGGCGTCCTGCAGGCGGTCCGTCTCCGCGTCCTGCGCCGCCACTCTCAGGGCCAGCTCGGGGTCGCGGTCGACGAGGGCGTCCATCGCGCCCTGCAGGCGGTCGTGGCACAGCGCGCCCATGGCCGGGATGTCCACGAACGGCTTCAGCGGGGGCTCGTCCCCCAGCTTGATCGTCAGCCGGGCGATGCTGCGGGCGTGGTCGCCCATCCGCTCCAGGTCGGTGGCGATGTGCAGCACGCCGGCCAGGAAGCGCAGGTCGGAGGCCATCGGCTGCTGGGTGGC
>DATLLM010000615.1:0-8276 GCA_035537855.1 Chloroflexota bacterium
GGGCAGGTCGACGAAGAAGTCCCGGGCGGCGAGGTGGGGGTCGGCGGCGACCTGGTCGACGCGATTCAGGATGCCGGCGGGGACGCCCGCCGCTTCGAGGCGGGCGTACCAGGTGGCGCTGGTCTCGCGGACGGTGACGGCTTCGATCAGCGCGGCCAGGGCGGCCTCGTTCCCCTTGCGGGCGGCGTTGGTGGCGAAGCGGGGGTCGTCGCGCAGGGCGTCGAGCCCGGCGGCGGCGCAGAACGCGCTCCAGGTGCGGGGGGTGGTGGCGCCGAGCGTGACGTAGCCGTCCGCGGTGCGGAAGGCCTGGTAGGGGGCGCTCGCCCGGTGGGCCGAGCCGATGGGGCCGGGCACCTCGCCGGTGGCGAAGTAGGCGCTCGTCTCCCAGACCTCAAGGGAGACGGCCGCTTCCAGCAGAGAGACGTCGACGAGCTGCCCCTGGCCGGTGCGGTCGCGGACGCGCAGGGCGGCCTGGACGGCGTTGGCGGCGAAGAGGGCGGCGGTCAGGTCGGCCACCGGGACGCCCACCTTGACCGGGGGCCGCTCGGGCTCCCCGGTGACGCTCATCAGGCCGGACATGCCCTGCATGATCAGGTCGAGCCCGGGCCGGGCGCGGTAGGGGCCGGTCCGGCCGTAGCCGGAGACGGAGCAGTAGACGACGCCGGGGTTGTCCGCCCGCACCGTCTCGTAGTCGATCCCCAGGTCGCGCATCGTCCCCGGGCGGAAGTTCTCCAGCACCACGTCCGCGGCGCGGGCCAGGCGCAGGAAGAGGGCCCGCCCCTCCGGGTGCTTGAGGTCGACGGCCAGGCTGCGCTTGTTCCGGTTGAGGGCCAGGAAGCCGGCGCTGATCCCCCCCACGAACGGAGGCGAATCGCGGCTGAAGTCGCCCCCGTTGGGGTTCTCCACCTTGATCACGTCCGCCCCGAGGTCGGCCAGGACGAGGCCGCAGTAGGGCCCGGCCATGAAGTTGCTCAGCTCCAGCACGCGCAGGCCGGCGAGCGGGGCGGGGGGCCCGTCGGGGGCCCGTTCGAGGGTCATGCCGGCATTGTCCGGCATGGAGCGCCGCTCGCGCGACTTGTGGCACCGGCCACGCGTGCCGCAGTGCCTCCGCGGGGCGCGCCCCCGCGTAGTATCCAGCAGCGGGCGAAGGGGGGCGAGCGTGAGCGTGGCTGTTGAGGAGGAGGAGCGCGTCCGGCCGGGGCCGGCGGCCGGGGCGCCGCCGCGGCCGGGGCCCCGGCCGCGGTTCGGCGGACACTACGCCTGGGTCGTGGCCGCGGTGACGTTCGTCACCCTGCTGATCTCGGCCGGGGTGCGCGCGGCGCCGAGCGTGCTGATCCACCCCCTGGAGCTGGAGTTCGGCTGGAGCCGGGACGCCATCGCCTTCGCCGTCTCCATCGGGCTGCTGCTGTACGGCCTCTCCGGGCCTTTCGCCGGGCGCCTGATGGAACGCTTCGGGGCGCGGGCGGTGATGCTGGTCGGGCTGTCCCTGATCGCGGTCAGCACGGCCGCGGGGGCGGCGATGAACTCCCTGTGGCAGCTCACCTTGTTGTGGGGCGTGCTGAGCGGGATCGGCACCGGGATCGCCGCCGCCGTGCTCGGGGCGGCGGTGGCGAACCTGTGGTTCGTCGCGCGCCGCGGGCTGGTGCTGGGACTGTTCGGGGCCGCGGCTTCGGCCGGGCAGCTCGTCTTCGTCCCGGTGCTGATGGGCTCCGTTGTGGTGATCGGCTGGCGGGCGAGCAACCTGCTGCTGGCCGCTACGGCCGCGCTCGCCCTCGTCCCCGTCTACTTCCTGATGCGCGACGAGCCGGCGGACGTCGGCCAGCGGCCTTACGGCGCCCCGCCGGACGCGCCGCCGGCGCCGCGGGCGGTGGGGGCCCGCCACGGGCAGCGCGGGATCATGCGCCGGGCGCTGCGGGTGCCCGAGTTCTGGCTCCTGGCGGGGAGCTTCTTCGTCTGCGGCGCCACCTCAACCGGCCTGATCGGCACCCACCTCATCCCCCACTCCATCGACCACGGGATCTCCGAGGTGACGGCCGCCGGGGCGTTGGCCCTGATGGGGTCGATGAACTTCCTGGGCACCCTGGCCTCCGGCTGGCTGACCGACCGCTACGACCCGCGCAAGCTGCTCGCCTGCTACTACTTCTTCCGCGGGCTGTCCCTGTTCGTGCTGCCGTTCGTCGGCGGCTTCTCCGGCCTGGCCGTCTTCGCCGTCCTCTTCGGCCTGGACTACATCGCCACCGTGCCGCCGACCTCGGCCCTGGCGGCGGACATCTTCGGGCGGCGCCACGTGGGCACCGTCTTCGGCTGGATCTTCTTCTCCCACCAGGTGGGCGCCGCCCTGGCGGCCTACCTCGGCGGCGTCGCCCGGGTCTACCTCGGGGACTACCAGTTCGCGTTTCTGGTGGCCGGCGTGCTCGCCGTGCTCGCAGCGGCGATGGCCCTGCGGGTCGACCGCACGGCGCGCGTCGTCGCGCAGCCGGCGGTCGCCTCCGCCTGAGCGCGCCCCGAGCGCGCCGTGGCCGGGGCGAGCGGCGCTCAGACCAGGACGTCGCTCTCCACGGTGCCGCACCAGTGCTTCTCGATGAAGCCGACCACCAGGCGCGTCCCCTCCTCGTGGCCGACGTAGGGCGGACGCGCCGGGTTGTACATCGTGTCCGTCAGGTCGCGCAGCAGGGCGACGTCGACCCCCCAGCGGACGAGCTGCTTGATGGCGAACGTGCGGTGCAGGACGCACATGTTGGTGTGCACGCCCATGATCAGGACGTGGCGCACCCCCCGGGCCTGGTAGACGGCGTAGAGGTCGCGCCCCGAGTCCGAGATCACGTCCTGCGCCTGGTCGATCTCGATCCCGGCGTGCTGCCGCGTCCAGGGGTAGGGCATGCCCCGCTCGTACCTGGGGTGCTCGTGGTCGGGGAGGGTGTCGCAGCCCCCGTCCTCCGCGTCGATCGGCAGCGGCGGGTCGTCCCGCTCCAGATCCGCCGGGGGCGCAACCGGCGTCGCCTCCAGGACGCGCTCCCGGGCGGGCGTGCCGGCGTAGAAGTCCATCGTGTTGGACGGGGCGTGGACGATCAGCACGCCCCGCCGGCGGAGGGTCTGCACCACCGCCGCCATCCGGGGGATGAGGCGCTCCAGGCGCACCTCGGCGCCCCGGCAGGTGTGGTGATTCCAGACGTCGCAGAGCACGAGCGCCGTCTCCGCCGCGCTCCAGGCCACCGTCTCGGTGTACGGCGCCCAGACGGCGAAGCCGTCCCGGTGCTCGAGGCGCTGCCGGCGCAAGGGCAGCTGCAGGGTCTCGCTCCCGCCCATCGGTTCTCTCCTCTCCCTCATGCCCCGGACGCCGCCCGGCGCCGCCGGGGCGCGACCGCGGCCCCCCGCCGGGGGGCGGGCACAGGATAGCGCAGGGCCCGAAACCCGCAGCCGGTGGCGTTCATCTGGGGGGAGGGCGGTGTGGAAGGCAACGAGCGCGAGGGGAATCGCCGGCACGGCGTCGTCTTCGTCCACGGCGTCGGCGACCAGCGCAAGAGCGACACCCTGCTCGACTTCGGCACGCCCCTGCTGGAGTGGCTCAAGGGGTGGTACGCCGCGCGGGAGGCGCCGGCGCCGCGGGTGGCCGGCGTGCGCCTGGCCTTCTCGCCCGTCGACGTCGGCGACGGCGACCCCCTGCCGCGGGGGGTGGTGCGTCTGCCGGCCCGGAGCGGCGACGAGGGCGACGGGCCCTCCGAGTGGGTCTGGGCCGAGGCCTGGTGGGCGACGAGCAACCGCCACCCGGACTTCTTCACCGTGCTCACCTGGTCGGTGCGCTACCTGTGGCAGATCATGCGCCGCCTGCGCAGCGCCACGGCGCAGCGCTGGTACCGCCTCTTCCCGGGGAGCAACGCCCCGGACTCGACCGCCCCGCCTTTCGCCGCCCGGCTGGTCGACCTGCTGAACACCCTGGGCATGCTCGTGCTCTACCTGCTGGGCTCCATCGCCGGCTACCCGGTGGCCCTGATCGTGATGCTGCTGGCCCAGATCCCCATCCCGGTGGTGCAGGACTTCGTGCTGCTGCGCCTGCTGCGCCGCTTCCTGATGATCAACGCCGGGGAGTTCCGCACCCTGCTGACGGACGACCTCCAGGCGAGCAACATGAGCCGCCGCGTGGCGGACGCCGTGGAGTGGCTGGTCAGCGAGACGGGCGGCCGCTGCCGGGACGTGACCGTCGTCGCCCACTCCGCCGGGGCCGTGGTCAGCTACGCGATGCTGACCGATCCGGCCTGCGTCGGGACGGCCGCCCGGGTGCGCAAGCTGATCACCCTCGGCTCCGGGCTGAACAAGGCCTGGGACATCGCCCCCGGCCTGCCGCGGATGCAGCGGGCCCTGCCGGGGCACATCCACTGGCTCGACCTGTGGGCCTCGTACGACCCCGTCGCTGCCGGCTGGCTCGAGCCCCCGCTGGGGGCCGCCGCGGGCCGTCCCCCCGGTGGCCGGGCGCGCATCTTCGCCCCCGACCCCGAGGTGGTGGTCGCCCAGCGGCTGACGCCGCGCGCCTCGCCCGACCCCTACGCCGAGCCGGACCCGGCCGCGGAGCCGGCGAAGGGCGCGGCGCCGGCGCCCCCGATCTTCTGGCCGGTCAGCGAGCAGGTGACCAACCGGATGAACGTGCTCAGCGACCACGGGGGGTACTGGGCGAACGACGAGCAGGTGCTGGTGCGCCTCGCCGCCGAGATCGACGCCGCCTTCTACCGCGACTCTCCCTTCTGGACCGGCGACGCCGCCCTCGAGCCCGGGGCGGCGCGGACGGAGGCGATGCGCCGCGCCGTGCTCGACCGGCGCTCCCGGGTCAGCGTCCTGGCGGCGATCCGGGCCGCGGTGGTCGGCTCCGGCCTGCTGCTCGTCTGGCGGTTTCTGGCCGAGCTGGCCGCCTGGGCCGCGGGCGCCCTCGCCGGGCCGGCGCCGCTGCCGTCCTTCTGGACGGTGACCTACCGGGAGCTCCAGGCGATGCAGCGGCTGCCGGCCCCGCCGCCGGCGCCGGGGCGGCTGGTCGACCTGACGGCGGCCCTCCTCGGCCTGGTCTGGGACGTGGCCCTGCGCATCCCCATCGTCGGCGGCCTGGTCACCCCCTTGCTGACCATCCCGTTCTGGGCTCTGGGGTCGGCCGTCCTCGCCGTCGGGGTGATGCTGTTCTACCTCTGGGTGCCGGGCGTGCTCTGGGACCGCTGGGACGCCCGGGCCCGGGCCCGGGCCAACCGCGCGGTGGCCCGGGCCGGGCGCAGCGCTCAGAGCAGCGGACGCAGGTAGTCGGCCACCGCCCGGGCGAGCAGGGCGTTCCCCTCCGGCGTGTAGTGGGTCCCGTCCTCGCGCATGGTCGCCTCCAGCCCGGCCGCCGCGACCACCCGGTGGAGGTCGTTCACCGGGACGCCGGCCTCGGCCATCACGGCCAGGGCGACCTCGTTGTAGCGCCGCACGTCCGCCTCGAAGCGGTTGAAGTCGATGGGGGTGCTCCCCCCGCGGCGGGCGTGGCGCTCGTCCAGGATGGGGGTGGTGCTGGCGAAGACCAGGCGGGCGTCCGTCTCCCCCCGCAGGCGCGCGACGATGCGCCGCAGGTTGGCCTCGTACCGGTCGAGGGGGACCTGGTAGACGTCCCCGGCGCGGGAGCGCTTGAGGTCGTGCAGGCCGCAGTTGAAGTGCACCACCGCCGGGCCGTCGGCGATCGCCCACGCGTCCAGGTGCTCCAGGACGCGGCCGCTGTCGCCGCCGTTCGGCTCCTGGCTGAGGATGCGCGCCTCGCCGGCGAGCAGCTCGGCGACGACGGGGGCGTAGCCGATGCGGATCGAATCCCCGATCAGGGCGACGGCCGGCAGGGGCGTCAACGGGGGCAGCGGGTCCTGTGGCGTGCTCACCTCTGATCTCCCTTTCCCTCGTTCCCTCGCCCTCGCGCGCGGCGGCGCTAGCGGCGGCGCAGGACGCGCCCGTTGCGGGCGCCGGTGTGCTCGCCGTCCTGCACCGAGACGGCGCCGCCGACGAGGACGTGCGTGATCCCCTCGGCGTAGCGGTGGGGCTCGGCGAAGGTCGCCGCGTCCCGCACGGTCTGGGGATCGAAGACCACCAGATCGGCGTCCATCCCCCAGCGGACGAGCCCCTTGCGCTCCAGGCGCAGACGGGCGGCGGGGACGGCGGTCATCTTGCGGACGGCTTGCTCGAGGGTGAGCAGGCGCCGCTCGCGGACGTAGTGGGCCAAGACGCGGGGGAAGCAGCCGTAGCTGCGGGGGTGCGGCTTGCCCCGCCCGAGGGGGCCGTCCGGGCGCAGGGACGAGCCGTCCGAGCCGATCATGGACAGGGGGTGGGCGATGACGTGCTCGACGTCCCCCTCGTCCATGATGAAGTGCAGCATCCCGGCCTTGCCGCCCTCCTCGAGCACGAGGTCGAAGAGCACCTCGACCGGGGCGACGCCACGGCCGGCGGCGATCTCCGCCAGGGTCTTGCCCTCCAGGGGGCGGTTGGCCTCGGTCGCCATGGTGGTCACGTAGATGCGGTCCCACTCCCGCCCGAACGCCAGCACCTCATCGCGCAGGCGGGCCCGGGTGCCCGCATCGCGCAGGCGCTCCAGGAGCGAGTCGCGGCCGCCTTCGTGGGCCCAATCCGGGATCAGCTGGGTCAGGCCGGCGCTGCCGGCGGTGTAGGGGTAGACGTCGAACTGGACGTCGACGCCGCGGTCGTTGGCCCACTCGCTCATCCGGGTGACGTTGGGCATGCGCCCCCAGTTGGGGCGGAAGGCGGCCTTGTGGTGGGCGATCTGGACGGGGACGCCCGCCCGCTCCCCCACCTCGATCGCCTCGGCCGCCGCCCGGAAGAGGCTCTCCCCCTCGCCGCGGATGTGGGAGAAGTAGAGGGCGTCGTGGCGGCGCAGGACGCGGGCCAGGGCGACCAGCTCCTCGGTATCGGCGTAGCTGCTCGGCGGGGTCATCAGCCCGGAGGACATCCCGCCCGCCCCGGCCAGCAGGGCGTCCTCCA
This sequence comes from Chloroflexota bacterium, assembly GCA_035537855.1. Classification (GTDB taxonomy): domain Bacteria; phylum Chloroflexota; class UBA11872; order UBA12225; family UBA12225; genus DATLLM01. The sequence continues at coordinate 6,991 of DATLLM010000615.1, forward strand.
GGAGCGCCTCCATCCGGGCCTGCTCCTCCGGGGCCGGCGGGCGGTAGTCGAAGCCCATGGCGGCGCTGCGCAGGGTGACGTGCCCCGCCAGGGGGAAGACGTTCACCGCGGGGCGGGCGGCCTCCAGGCGGTCGAGGTACTCGCCGAACGTCTGCCAGGTCCAGTCCGCCGCCCAGGGGGTCGCGCCGCCGCCCCCGGCCCGGGCGCGGATGTCCGCCGCGTGGGGGCCGACCAGGGGGGCAGGGGACGAGCCGCAGTTGCCGATCACCTCGGTGGTGACGCCCTGGCGGATCTTGCTGTGGGCCTCGGGGTTGAGCAGCAGGGCCAGGTCGGAGTGGGTGTGGGGGTCGATGAAGCCGGGGGCGACGACGCCGCCGCCGGCGTCCAGGCGCAGGGCCGCCGGCGCGGCCGAGAGGTCGCCGATGGCGACGATCCGCCCGTCCTCGACGCCGACGTCGGCCCGGTAGGCCGGGGCGCCCGAGCCGTCCACCACCTGTCCGCCGGCCAGGATCACGTCCACTGTGGTCTGTCCTTTCGTTCCCGCGCCTCGTGCTCGCCGGGCGTCCGCAGCGCGCCCCCGGGCGGGCCCGTCTCCGGGGGCTCCGGGCGTCTCCGGGGCCCCGCTCAGCGGGGGGTGCGCCGCTTCCAGTGCCCCTCGAAGCGGTCCTGGGGCTGCCAGCCCAGGAGGCGCTCCGCTTTCTCGGCGTTGAACTTCCCCTGGGGGAGGTCGGTGGTGATGATGAACGGCTCGTAGCGGTGGGGCATCGGCGGCGCCTCCACGGCGCAGCGGAAGGCCCGCCCGGTGTCCTCCCAGGAGACGAGGAAGGGGGAGGCGCCGCGCAGGGGCTCGGCGGCGGCGCCCGGCTGGAAGACGTGGAAGTAGAGGGCGATCACCTCCAGGTCGTGGGTCTCGGCGAAGGCGCGCACCACCTCCTGCCCCAGGTACTTGGTCAGCAGGTAGTAGCCCGTGCCGGGCCGCGGCGGGGCCTCGACGCTGACGTCGAAGTCGTACCGGTAGTGGCCGATGATCACCTCGGGGCCGGTGTGCACCACCCGCTTGATCCCGTGGGCCACGGCCGCCCGCATCACGTTGTAGGCGCCCATCATGTTGACCCGGAAGCTGAGCACCGGATCGGGACGGACGACGCTCAGGTTGACGACGGCGTCCATCCCCTCGGCGGCGGCGAGCACCTGCGCCGGATCGGTCACGTCGACGGCGACGAACTCGTGCTCCCGGGGGTGGGGCCGGGCCGGCCAGCGGTCGGCCCGGCCGGGGTCCTGCAGGC
>DATLLM010000616.1:0-4046 GCA_035537855.1 Chloroflexota bacterium
AGACAGGGCCGGCGAGGCGGCGACGGAGCGGTACTGCTGGCTGAAGCCGCGGCTGAGCACGCGACCTTCGATGTCCATCGCCGACGGATCGATGCTCAAGGTGTACAGGGTGTCCGGCTGGAGATCGAAACGCGGCTGCACCACCAGAAAGCGCTCCGTCCACTCGAAGTCGAGGGGGACGGCCGGCTCCAGGCGCACGGCGCGCTCTACGGTCTCCTGGTCCATCTTGGCCGTGAAAGCGATGGTGAAGCTGGGACGCAAGGTGGGCTGCTGGCGGTTGTTGTGCGGGATGACGACCTCCACCTGCGGTGGGGTGTCCGTCGCCAGCCAGGCCACCAGCCGGCTCAAGGCGGGCCGGCCCGGACCGATGGTCAGGGTCCACCCGGCGGTGGCGACGCCGAAGCCGAAGACGGCGGCGGCCGCCGCGGCCGCGACACGCGCCGGGACGACCCAGGCGGAGCGCCGGCGGGGGGAGGCGGCGTGAGCGCCGGCCGGCGCCCCGGGCGCTTCCGGGAGGTCGGCCGCCGCGGGCGCAGCGAGCGAGCCACCGCGGGGCCGGGCGTCCGGGGCCACCGAGGGGCCGCCGCCGGCGCTCTCGTCCGCGGGATCGTCGCCCTCCGCCGTGGCGCCGAAGCGCAGCCAGCGCCGCTGGCCGGCCGAGGAGGCCTCGGTGGTGGACGCGTCCTCGCCCCGCACCGGCGGCGCCGCCGCCGGCAGGACGTACGTTCCGGTGACCAGCTCGTCCTCGCCGTACGCCCCGGCGATGGCCTGTCGCAAGGCGAGGGCCAGCTCGACGCCGGACTGGTAGCGTTCGTCCGGCGCCTTGGAGAGGGCTTGCAGCAGCACGCGAGCCACCGCCGGGTCCGTCTCCGGGCGGCGCGCGCGGGGATCGGGTACGGGCTGGTGGACGTGCGCCAGCATCGTCGCCAGGGGAGTCTCGGCCCGGAAGGGCACCCGCCCGGTGACGATCTCGTAGACCAGGATGGCCAGCCCGTAGAGGTCGGTGCGGCCGTCCGCGGGCTCGCCCAGGGCCTGCTCCGGGGCCATGTACGCCGGCGTGCCGGCGACCATGCCGGTGACCGTGGCGTGCAGGCTGGAGCCGGTCTGCAGCACCCGGGCGAGTCCGAAGTCGCTCAGGACGAAGCGCCCCTCCTCGCCGATCAGCACGTTGGACGGCTTCACGTCCCGGTGCAGGACGCCGGCCGCGTGGGCGCAATCCAGGGCCGAGCCGATCTGCTGGGCGACCGCGAGGGCGAGCTGGGCCCGCTGCGCGGCGTCCGGGATGTCGCCCAGACGGTTGGCCAGGCTGCCGCCGGCCATGTACTCGGTGACGAGGAAGGCCAGTCCGTCCGGGTACCCGGGCTGTCCGGGCTCGGACAGGGCCCCGTCCCCGCTGTCGATGATCTCCAGCACGTTGGGATGGCGGAGCCGGGAGATCACCTCCGCCTCCTGGAGGAAGCGGGCGCGGAAGCCGTCGTCGAGGGCGTGGCCGGGTGAGATGATCTTGACCGCGACGTTGCGCTGGCGCGAGGAGTCGAAGGCGCGATAGACCACGGCGCTGCCGCCGCGGCCGAGCACCGCCCTGAGCTCAAAGGGGCCGATTCGCTGGCCCACCGCCTCGCGTTGCCACATACTGCTGATCGTTCTGTCGCCGGCAGGCGCCCCGCGGGCCGCCGCCCCCGGCTGCGGCCCCGGCTACCGCCCTGCTCTCAAGATCAACGAAAACTCCGCGTGCGCCGGACGTCTGGTCTCAGGGGCGGAGGTATGCTACCCGCTCTTTCCGTCAACGGGTAGGCCCGGGCGACGTTGCGCACCCACGAGTGCTCCCCGGCCGGCCGGACCGCCCGACACGAGGGGGCTCCGGCCACGGGAACCGTCCGGCCGCCGCCGGCGTCTGGAAGTGGGGACGTCTCCGGGCAGCTAAAGAGTGCCGGACGGGCGCGCCGGCTGGCAAGTCCCCCGGACGATGGCCCCACCCCGGAGGCACCCACCGGGGCCCGGCGCCTCCATCCGGTCAGCGCACGGCGCGCAGCGCACTCGGCACACTCAGCACACTCAGCACACAGGAGAGACAGCAATGCAGAGACAGTGGCGGCTGCTGGCCCCGATCGCCGGCGGCCTGGTCATCCTCGCCGGGTTGATCGGGGCGCCCCGCGCCCTGGCCCAGTCGGCCCCCCAGGGGCAGGGCACCGGGATCGCCGTGACCGCCGAAGGGCAGGTCTCGGCCGCGCCGGACGTGGCCTACGTCAATCTGGGCGTTCAGACCGAAGGGCCGACCGCCCAGGCGGCGATGCAGGCCAACAGCCAGGCCATCGCCGCGGTCATCGCCGCCGTGCAGGGCGCCGGCATCCCGGAGAACAAGATCCGCACCGTCGGGGTCAACGTCAGCCCCATCACCGCCCCCTCCCGCCCGACCGACGCGGCGCCGCCCCAGACGGTCGGCTACCGGGCGACGAACACGATCAACGTCACGGTGGACGACGTCTCCCGCGCGGGAGCGGTGCTCGACGCCGGGATCGGCGCCGGGGCCAATCTGGCCAACGGGCTGAGCTTCGGCTTCAAGGACGCCTCCGGTCTGCGCCGGCAGGCGCTCGATCAGGCGGCGCGCATCGCCCGGGCGGACGCCGACGCCCTCGCGGCCGCCCTCGGCGTGCGCATCAGCGGCGTCCGGATGGCCGAGGAGCAGGGCGGGAACACCCCGGGGCCGCTGGCCCGGGTGGCGGCGGCGCCGGCGGCGGCGGGCGACGTCCCGGTGCAGCCGGGGCAGCTCACCGTCAGCGCGAGCGTGCGCATCGTCTTCGACTTCCAGTAGTCCGGGTCGGGCCCGGGCCGGCGCCGCTCAGCCCCGGGCGGCGCCGGCGCGCGCCGGGCGCCCGAGGAGGGCGAGGACGCCGGTCAGGGCGAGGGCGAGCAGGGGGAAGAAGGCGACCACCTGCAACGCGGTGACCAGTCCGGCGCGGTCGGCGATGACCCCGATCACGGGTACGAAGAGGCCCCCCAGACCGAAGGCGAAGCCCACGATCACGCCCGAAGCCAGCGCCCGGCGCTCGAACCACAGCTCCTGGGCCAGCACGACGGGCACGGCGAACGAGGCGGTCAGCATCGCCCCGCCGGCCCACAGCGCGCCGACCGCCAGCGGGCTCCCCGGCGGCGCCGCGAGGAAGAGCAGCAGCAGGGGCGGGGTCAGCAGCAGGGTGATGGCCAGCACCCGCAGCCGGCCGAAGCGGTCGGCCAGGTAGCCCCCGGCGAGGGTGGCCGCCGCGCCGATCAGGAGCATGCCGGCGAGGACGCCGCTGGCCACCGTCTCGCTCGCCCCGACGACGCCCACGTAGTACAGGGGGACGAAGCTGGTCAGGGCGCCGGAGACGGTGGAGCGCAGGGCGACCACGGCGACCAGCACGGCGAGCATGACCGAGCGCCGCGGCAGCGGCAGGCGGGACATCGGCGCCGCCGGCGCGTCGACCGGCTCCCCGACCGTCTCCGGCGCCACCAGCCCCCCGTGCGCCCCCACCAGGCGCCTCCCCTGCGTCCAGCGGGGGACGAGCCAGAGCAGGGCCCCGGCCAGGAGCAGGCCCGGCAGGATGAGGTAGAGCGTCCCCCCCGGGCCGAAGTGGACGGCGGCGGCCGTCCCGAACAGGGGGCCGAAGGCGACGCCGACGTTCCCGCCGACGAGGAACCAGGACGTGGCCACCGCCGGACGCGCCCCGCCGTAGAGCCCGACGTACTTGTACCCCTGCGGGTGGAACGCGCTCACCCCCAGCCCCCCGACGACGACCAGGCCGAGGAAGACGCCGTACTGCGGGGCCACTCCGGTGAGACCGGCCCCGACGGCGGCCACGGCCACCGCCAGGGCGATCCAGCGCGCGTCGCGGCCGCGGTCGGTGAGCAACCCCACCACCGGCTGGGCGACGGACGAGGTCAGGTTGGCGACGGCCGTGATCAAGCCGGCCAGCCCGTAGGTCAGGCCGAAGCGCACCTGCCAGAACGGGAGCAGCGCCGGGACGGTGGTGGCGCAGGCGTCAACGACCAGATGGGTCACCGTCACC
>DATLLM010000617.1:0-3762 GCA_035537855.1 Chloroflexota bacterium
GCCCGAGCGCCTCAAGGACGTCCCCCCCGGCGACCTCGCCCGGGCCTCCACCGGCCTCGCCGAGTTCGATCGCGTCCTCGGCGGGGGCATCGTCCCCGGATCGCTCGTCCTCATCGGCGGCGATCCCGGCATCGGCAAGAGCACCCTGCTGCTCGAAGCGGCGGCGAACGTCGCCGCCGCCGGGAAGCGCGTGCTCTACGTCTCGGGCGAGGAGTCGGCGCGTCAGGTGCGCCTGCGCGCTCAGCGCCTGATCGCCGGGGCGACCCTGCCGGACGAGCTCTACGTCCTGGCGGAGACGAGCCTCGACGCCGTGCTCGGGCAGATCGAGGCCATGACCCCGGACCTGGTGATCGTGGACTCGGTGCAGACCGTCTACCTGCAAGAGCTGGCCTCGTCGCCGGGGAACGTGGCCCAGCTGCGGGAGTGCGCCCTGCGCCTGATGGGCGTCGCCAAGTCCAGGCACCTGCCCATCTTCCTCGTCGGGCACGTCACCAAGGAAGGGAACATCGCCGGCCCGCGCTCGCTCGAGCACCTGGTGGATTGCGTCCTCTACCTGGAGGGGGAACGGTTCTACGCCTACCGCTTGCTGCGGGCGGAGAAGAATCGCTTCGGCTCGACGAACGAGATCGGCGTCTTCGAGATGGAGGCGGACGGTCTGCGCCAGGTGCCCAATCCCTCGGCGGCGTTCTTGAGCGAGCGCCAGGCGGCGAGCGCCGGGTCGGCGGTCACGGTGCCGCTCGAGGGCTCGCGGGCCCTGCTGGTCGAGGTGCAGGCCCTGGTGGCGCCGACCGGCCTGGCCATGCCCCGGCGCACCTCCCTGGGGGTCGATCTGAATCGGCTGCACCTCCTGCTCGCCGTGCTCGGCAAGCGGGTGGGACTGCCCCTCGGGTCGCAGGACGTCTACGTCAACGTCGTCGCCGGGCTGAAGATCGCGGAGCCGGCGGCGGACCTGGGAGTGGCCCTGGCGATCGCGTCCTCCTGGCAGGACGCGCCGGCGGACAACGGCCTGGCGGTGGTCGGGGAGGTGGGGCTGCTCGGAGAGCTGCGCCCCGTGCGCCAGATGGAGCGGCGCCTGGCGGAGGCGGCGCGCCTGGGCTTCGAGCGCTGCATCGTGCCCGCCGGCGACCTGCGCCGCTTGAGCGGGGAGAAAGGCGGAAGTGCGGGCAAGGGCGTGCCCGAGGTGCGGCGCGAGGGCCTGCTCATCCAGGGCGCGGCGACGGTCGCCGAGGCCCTGACCCTGGCGCTCGGCCCCCTCTCCCCCCGGCGCGGGCGGCAGCGCGAACGCGAAGCGGCCGAAGAGGTCGTCGAGTTCCCGTAACCTTCCTCTCCGTAAGGATCGGGAAGAGGACCGGAAAGACTTGCATCCGTAGAGCACGATTTTGCGCGGGCGGGATCGGGAAGACCTGCATCCGTAGAGCACGCTTATGCGCGGGCAGGTCCGTTGCCGGCAGGCGCCGCGCCGCGCACGGCGTCGCTCGCCACGTCCGGGAGTCGTGGGCCGCGGCCGTCCGGGACGGCAACGGCGTTCACGCCCCGGGGGTCGTGGGCCGCGGCCGTCCGGGACGGCCAGCCGGATCAGTAGGTGATTGGGGGCCGCGGCCGGCAACGGACGTGCGGACGGCGCCCTCACCGCGGCGGCGGAACGCCGCCCGGGAGTGGAGTGCGGCGCCGTGCGCGGCCAGGCGACGGCCCGCAACGAGCCGCCCTCGCGCAGAATCGTGCTCTACAGGCGAAAGGCTTCCCGATCCTGCCCGCGCAGAATCGTGCTCCTCGGGCGATAGGCTTCCCGATCCTGCCCGCGCAGAAGCGTGCTCTACGGATGATGGTCTTCCCGATCCTCCCTTTCGCTGCGCGTCGGACTCGGGACTCGGGACTCAGGCATACTTAGTCCGGCGTGAGGCTGCGCGTCGTCACCGCGATCGCTCGCCTGGCCGGGATGCTCCTGGCCGGGATGGCCGGCTGGCAGTTGGGGCTGGCCCTCGCCGGCCCGCCACCGCCGGGTGGGCCGGCGGGCGGCGAGGGTGGGTCCCTGCGCTACGTCCTCCTGCTCACCCTGGCCGGCGCCGCGCTCGGGCTGCTGGTGACGCCCTACCTGACCGTCGTGCCCGTCCGCCGGCTGTGGGCGGCGGTGCGCAACACGGACGCCCAGACCCTGCTCGGCGCCGGCATCGGGCTGCTCGCCGGGTTGCTCGCCGCGGCGCTGGCGGCCGTGCCGGTGTCGCTCCTGCCCGACCCCTTCGGGCGCTGGCTGCCGACCGGGGTCGCCGTGCTGCTGGCCTGGCTGGGAGTGACCGTCGGCGCGCAGCGCAAGGACGACGTGCTCCGGGCCACGGGGCTGACCCGGCGGGCGGGCGGCGGGCGTGGCGTGGCCCCGGTGATGGCCGTGCTCGACACCAGCGCCATCGTCGACGGCCGGGTGGTCGCCGTGCGCAGCTGCGGCTTCCTCGGCCTCGAGCTGGCGGTGCCCCGCTTCGTCCTCGAAGAGCTGCAGCAGCTGGCGGACTCGGCCGACCCGAACCGGCGCCAGCGGGGGCGGCGGGGGCTGGAGCTGCTCGCCGAGCTGCAATCCGGCGCCGGCCTGACCGTGCTCGACGTCGACTTCGCCGGCGTCAGCGGCGCCGACGCCAAGCTGGTTCGCCTGGCCCGGGAGCGCCGCTGCGCCGTGGTCACCACCGACCACAACCTGCACCGGGTCGCCGCCCTGCAAGGGGTACCGGTGCTGGACGTGGCCGAGCTGGCCGGCGCCTTGCGCGCCCCGGTCGTCCCCGGCGAGTCGCTCTCCGTCGAGGTGGTGCAGGCCGGACGCGAGCGCGGGCAGGGGATCGCGTTCCTGGACGACGGCACGATGGTGGTCGTCGAAGGCGGGCGCGACCGGCTAGGCGTGCGCACCGCGGTGGAGGTGACCCGGGTGCTGCCGACGGCCGCCGGGAGGATCGTCTTCAGCCGGCTGCGCGACGCCGGCGGTGGGGTGACCCGTCCGGGCGTCCCGGCGGACGCGGCCGCCGCCGAGGTGGAGGGGTAGGGCGGCCGTGCTCGAAGACGGACAGCGGGTGGGGGCGATCGTCGTCGGCGCCGGCGCCGGGCGGCGCTTCGGCAACGTGGAGAAGGCCTTCTTCCGCCTCGCCGGGCGCCCCCTGCTCTGCTGGTCGGTGGACGTCTTCGAGCGGTCGCCGGCGGTCGACCGGATCTGCCTGGTCGTGGCGGCGGGGAGCGTCGCCCGGGCCCGGGAGCTCGCCCGGGAGTGGGCCTGGCCGAAGGTGAGCGCGATCGTGCCCGGGGGGCGGGAGCGCCAGGAATCGGTCGGGGCCGGGCTGGACGCCCTGGCGGACTGCGACTGGGTGCTGGTGCACGACGCCGCCCGTCCTCTGGTGGAGGCGGCGACCGTCGCCGCCGGGCTGGACGCCGCCCGGCGCCACGGGGCGGCCGTCGCCGCCACGCCGGTGCGCGACACCCTCAAGCGCGTCGCCCCGGCCACGGGGCAGGTCGGGGAGACGGTCGACCGGACGGGGCTGTGGGCCGCCCAGACGCCCCAGGTCTTCCGCGCCGCCCTGCTGCGGGAGGCGTTCCGCTGGGCCGGCGACCGGGCCGGGAGCTTCACCGACGACGCCGCCATGGTCGCCGCCGCCGGACACCCGGTGACCGTCTTCAGCGCCCCGGCCGAGAACGTCAAGCTGACGCTGCCGGAGGACGTCCCCCTGCTGGAGGCCTTGCTGCGCGCCCGCCACCCGGACGCCAGCGCGTCCCCCCCGGCCGCGTCCAGCC
>DATLLM010000618.1:0-8352 GCA_035537855.1 Chloroflexota bacterium
GCCCCGCCTCTTCGTCTCGGATTTCTTCGACTTCACCATCTACGTCGACGCCGACGAGGCGCTCATCCGGCGCTGGTACGTCGAGCGCTTCATGACCCTGCGGGACACCGTCTTCCGCGACCCCACCTCCTACTTCCACCGCTACGCCGGGCTGACCGAGACCGAGGCGGTGGACACCGCCGAGCGCATCTGGCGGGAGATCAACGGCGCCAACCTGGCGCAGAACATCCGCCCCACCCGGGAGCGGGCCCACCTCATCCTCCAGAAGGGGGAGCACCACGCCGTGGAGCGCATCCTGCTGCGGACGGTGTGAAGAAGAAGCGAGGCGATAGCCGAGGGGCGCGGGCGAGGCGATAGCCGAGGCGCAGGAGGAGGACCCCTTTGCGCGGGGGCAGCCGGAGGCAGGCGGCGCACCCGTAGAGGACGCTCCGGCGCGGGGGTGGCCCGCTGGAGGCCGCGGCCAGGGGGCCGCGAGGGCCCATCCTCGCCGGCAGCGAGTCCGGGGGCGACGCCCGCTGCCAGAAGGCGCCGCTCGCGCTTCACCCACGTCCCGGCAGTCGAGGCGCCCGGGCGAGCCCCACGGCCGCAGGGTGCCCACCGGTGGGTGACCGAGTGCCCGGGCGGAGCCGTAGGGCCGTCCCTCGCCCACGCCTTCCCGGCCGTGGACGGGGCGGCCTCGCGGCCCCCTGGCCGCGGGCCCCAGCGGGCCGAAGACGCGCAAAGGGGTCCTCGTGCTCCTCGGAAGGCGCCTCTCCCCCGGCCGCCCGCGATACCTCGTGCGCCTCGGCTATCGCCTCGCCCGCCTCGGATTCCCGCCCTTCTATTCCTTCCCCTGCTCCTCTTCCTTCTCCTTCTTCTTCTGGTCAAACAGGCGCAGGGCGTTGCCCCCGGACACGGCGGCCGCGTCCTCCGGGGCGAAGTCGAGGAACTCCAGGCGCAGGCGGGCGATCTCGGGGTACTTGAACGGGGCGTGGGAGCCGAGCAGCAGGCGCCGGGGGCCGAGCAGGGCGCCGGCGGCGCCGATGGTCTCCGCCAGCGGGCCGGTGACGGCGCTGGTATCGAAGTGCAGATTCTGCTGCCGGGGGACGTGGTGCACGGCCATCTCCATCACCGTCAGCGGGGCGTTGGTGGCCAGAAAGGTGACGCCCGGGAAGCGGCGGGCGGCGGCGCCGAGGTCGTGCTCGGCCACGTCCGGCGCCGTGTCCATCGGGTGGCGCTGCCGGGGGTCCTCGAAAGCGCAGCCGACGGAGACGGGCAGGCCCCGCCGCTCCGCTTCGGCCAGGAGCCCGGCGGCCGCGTCCCCGCCGAGGGCGTAGCGGTGGTAGCCGGGGTAGAGGCGCAGCCCGGCCATGCCCCACTCCTCGACGCACTGGCGCAGGTCGTCGCGCCAGCCGGCGAACTCCGGATGGAGCGAGGCCAGGGGGATCAGCCGGTCGCGGTGGGGGCGCAGGGCCGCCGCGAGCTCGGCGTTGCTCTGGTGCGGGTCGCGGTAGAAGACGGCGTGGGTGTGGGCCACCACGGCCCGGTCGATGTCCGCCCGGTCGAGGAGGCGCAGCAGCCCGTCCGCGGTCTCCGTCCACAGGCGCCGGAACGGCCAGTGGCCGATCGCGCAGTTGGCGTCGACGATCACGGCGCCACCCCCTCGGCGGCGGGACCGGCGAGGCCGAACAGGTCGATGCAGGTGGCGCCCCAGATGCGCTCCTTCTCGGCGGCCGGGATGGCGGCGCCGGTCAGCCGGCCGACCCCCTCGCACATCGAGCCGTCCGTGCCGAAGAGCAGCCGGTCCGGCCCGACGGCGTCGTAGGCCGCCTCGACCAGCCCGGCGTCGGCGACGCTCCCGGAGAGGTCGACGTAGACGTTGGGGTAGGGGCGCACCGCCTTGATCGAGAAGGCCCAGTCGCCGCCCCCGCCGGCGTGGGCGAGCAGCAGGCGGGCCTGCGGCAGGCGCTCGGCCAGGTAGGCCACCTCGCGCCCGTCCGAGACGTACTGCCCGGGGATCTCCCGGTCGCGCCGCTGCACCACGTGCAGCAGGGTGGGCACGCCGTAGGCGGCGGCGCGGGCGACCACGGGCAGCACCCGCGGATCGTCGTAGCGGCAGGCGGCGTACAGCTTGAGGCCCCGGAATCCCCGCCGGGTGACGCACTCCTCCAGCTCCCGCTCCGCCTCCTCGGGGTAGGTGCAGGAGACGAAGCAGTAGCCGGTGAGGGCCTCGGGGTGGCGGGCCACCCAGCCCTCGACCGCCCGGTTGCAGCGCCGGAAGTCCTCGGGGGTGGCCGTCGCCGGGACCCGGTTCGCGGCCCACAGACGGGAGACGATCAGGTGCCGGATGCGCAGCCGCCGGGCGGCGCGCAGCAGGCGCTCCCCGCGCTCGCCCCCGGGGTCGTCGTAGAGGTGGGCGTGGCAGTCCACCACCGGCACGTCCGGCGGGGCGGCGAAGCTGCGCCCGGCGGCGCGGGGGGACGGGTCGTCCGGCATCGGGCCGCTCACGGGGCGGTCGACTTGAGCAGATCGTTGAGCCGCGGGGCGGCGTCCCGGGCGGCGTCCGGCGCCGAGGTCTTGCCGTCCCGGACGTCGTTCCACATCGGGTTGAGCACGTCGCCCCACCGGGTGACCACCGGGTGACCGCCGTAGGGGGTGGCGTAGTCGATGCTGTCCAGAAACGCCTTGGCGTTCTTCCCCGGGATGGCCTGCAGGAACGCGGTCTCCGCCACCGGGCGCACGGCCGGGATGGCCTGGAACTCGGGGGCGTAGAAGCTGGTCATCGCGTCCCGCCCGCAGAGGTACTTCAGCACCGCCCAGGCGCCGTCCTTGTTGCGGGACTCGGTGGCGATGGCGTAGCCCTCGCCGGACATCCAGGTGCCGCGCTTCTTCTCCGCCGTCCAGGGCATGGTCAGCAGGTCCCACTCCAGGCCCTGGTACTGGCGCAGCACGGGGACGCCGAAGGGGGCGACGTTGGTGATGGCCAGCTGGCCGTTGCCGAAGAGCTGGTGGTAGGTGCCCTGGGCCGGGGCGATCTTCAGGTTGCCGAAGCTCTGGTCGTAGTAGAACTGCAGCCCGCTGATGGCCGCCGGCTGATCGATCAGGGCCCGGGTGTAGTCCTTGTCGTAGATCTGCCCCCCCCACATCCACAGGGCGATCCACAGGTTCCAGATCCAGGCCCCCCAGGTCTGGGGCTCGACCCCGGGCGCGGAGGTCAGGCGCCGGGCGGTGGCGGTGTAGTCCGGCAGCGTCCACTCCGCCGTGGGGTACTTCACCCCCGCCTTATCCAGCATCCCCTTGTTGTAGGCGACCACGTGGGTGTTCACGCCGTAGGCCAGGGCCTGCATCTTCCCCTTGTAGCGGAAGAGGTCGATCGCCTGCGGGTAGTACTCCTTGAGGTTGAACGCCCGGTCGCGCGCCACCAGATCGTCCAGCACCGCCACCCGGTTGGCCGGGGCGTGCTGCCAGAAGCCGACGCCCATCCAGGAGATGTCCGGCGCCGTCCCCCCGGCGGCCATGGTGACGAACTTGCCGTCGATGTCCGTCGGCACCGGCACCATCGACAGCTTGACCTGGGGGAGCAGCTGGTTGATCGCCGCCTCCTGCTTCTGCATCCGCTGGATGGCGGGCTCGGTGGTGGTGTAGTAGAGCACGCTGACCTCGCCCCCGGGCGCGGCGCCGGGCGTGCCCCCCGCCCCCGGCGCCGCGCCGTTACCGCCCGGCGTGCCGCACGCGGCGAGGACGGCGCCCGCCCCGGCGCCGAGTGCGGCCAGATACCGCCGGCGACTGACGCCGGCGCCCGCGCGATGGGCGCGATGGGTAGACTCCACGGAGTTCGCTCCTTCTCTCTCTCACTCGCGGGCGCGCTCCCGCGCCCGCTCCCGCCGAGCGTATAACGAGCGAGGAGACCCGGCCCGTGTCGGTCAAGCACGCCCAGCCGTCCCCACCGGGGGAGCGGACGTTCCGCGTCCCGGCCAGCTACTACCAGCAGTTCGACGCCGACTTCGAGCGCGACGTCCCCGCCGAAGGCTACGCCGGCTGGCGCCGCGCGGCGCTCGACCTCTCCCTGGCGCACACCGCGGTGGTGGTGATGCACGCCTGGGACACCGGCACCCGGGAGGCCTTTCCCGGCTGGCACCGGGCGGTGGAGTACATCCCCCGGGCGGACGAGATCGTGCGCACCGTCTTCCCCCGCCTGCTGGGGGCGGTGCGGGCCTCACCCCTGCCCCTGTTCCACGTGGTCGGCGGTGGCGACTACTATCAGGGCTACCCGGGCTACCGGCGGGCCGTCGCCCTGGCCGGGCCGTCGCCGGCGCCGCCGCCGCCGGTGGCGACCGACCCCACCCTGGAGGCGCTGCGCCGCTTCCGCGCCGAGCGGGTCTTCCCGGGGGCCGCCAACCGGGAGGACGTCCGCCGCGGGGCGGCCGAGATCGACTTCCCCCCCGCGGCAGCGCCCCGGGGCGAGGAGGGGATCGCCGCGGATAGCCACCAGCTCGCCGCCCTCTGCGCCGCCCACGGGATCAACCACCTGATCTACGCCGGCTTCGCCATCAACTGGTGCCTCCTCCTCTCACCCGGGGGGATGGCCGAGATGAGCCGGCGGGGGGTGCTCTGCTCCGCCTTCCGGCAGGCGGTGACGGCGGTGGAGAACCGGGAGACGGCCCGCGCCGAGTGGGGCAAGGAGAACGCCCTCTGGCGGGTGGCCCTGGCGTTCGGGTTCGTCTTCGACGTGGAGGAGTTCCTGGACGCTCTGGCCAGCGCAGGCTAACCCTGGGCGTATCGCTCCTCGGTCCCCGGCGCGGGGGCGGGCGCCGCGTGCGGCGCCCGGGGCGGAAAGTGCACCAGGCGCCCGGCCCGGACGGTCGCCCGGGCGCGGATTCGCCGCCCCGCCTCGAGCGTGCCCCCCAGGGAGTCGCGGAAGGCGAACGCCCCCTCCACCACCTCCAGCACGGCCAGGTCGGCCAGGCCCCCGGCGCGCAGGCTGCCGATTCCGGCCGCGGCCGGGCAGGCGGCGAGGACGGCCGCGGGGGCCGCGGTCACGCGGGGGATGATCTCCTCGAGGGTCAGGCCCAGGGCGAGCAGCTTGCTCATCGTCGTCGGCAGGTCGAAGACCGGCCCGTCCACGTTGCGGGCGTAGGCGTCCGTGCTGATCGTGTTCGGGCGGAAGCCCTGCTCGATCGCCCGGCGGGCCCCCTCGAAGGCGAACGACCCCGAGCCGTGCCCCACGTCGAAGATCACGCCCCGCTCCTGGGCGGCCCACACCTCCGGCAGCAGGCGGGCCCGGCCGTCGAAGATCCCGTTGAGGGTGTCCGGGGCGCGCAGGATGTGGGTCACCACGTCCCCCGGGCGCAGCGCGGCCAGCACGTCCGGCAGGGGCAGGGGCTGGTTGCCGACGTGCACGGCCAGCGGCACCCCGGCGGCGTCGCGCGCCGCGCAGGCCACGTCCAGCGCCGCCGCCGTATTCGGGCCGGAGATCCAGTTGCCCAGGCGCACTTTCAGCCCGGCGATCAGGTCGCGGTTGGCCGCGACCGTCTCGACCACCTTGTCCACGCTGGCGTAGGCGTTGTCCCGCAGCTCGCCGACGCCCTGGTTGACCAGGCCGATGCTGGCCACGTGCAGGAAGGGGATCACCCGGGTGGTCGCCGCCTCGATGACGAAGCGGCGCAGACCGGCGAAGTTGTCCGCCCCGGCGCTGCCCAGATCGACGGCGGTGGTCACCCCGGCGGGGAGGCAGAGGGGGTCCGGCTCGACGCCGATCATCGTGCCCCCCCAGTAGACGTGACAGTGCAGGTCGATCAGGCCGGGCACCACCAGCCGGTCGGTGGCGTCCAGCACCCGCGTCCCGGAGGGGACGCGGAAGCCGTCGCCGACGGCCGCCACCCGCCCCTCCAGCAGCAGGACGTCGGCGACGGCGTCGAGACCGGCGGCGGGATCGATCACCCGCCCCCCGGCGACCAGCAGCGGCGGCGCGTCCGCCGCCGCGTCCGCCGCCGGGGCGGTGACCTCCCCCATCAGCGGATGCGTCCGCGCGCCGGGATGGGCCACTCCACCTCGACCACCTCCTCGCCGTCGCGCCTGCGGTAGCCGTAGACGACGTCGTGCAGGTTGGTCGTGCCGCAGGCGTGGTTGGGGACGATGTGCAGCTTCTCCCCCACCTGCGGCCGGGGCGCCCCGTCCGCTACCCCGGACAGGCTGAGCACGCCGTGCTCCTCGCTCATCCGCTCCAGGTAGACGTCCGGATACTCGCGCACGTAGCCGTTCGACCCCTCTCTCTGGAGGGCGTCGTTGGTGAAGGTCTTCGAGCCGCCGTCGACGGTGGTGAAGCCGGGCGAGGCAGTGGAGACGACCGTCACCAGCACGGTCATGGCGCACTGCTCGATGGTGCAGTTCCCCGCGCGGAGCACGCTGAGGTCGTTGTAGATGTACGTCCCGGAGCGGTGCTCGGTGCAGCCGATCTCGGCCGAGACGCGCTGCGACCCGGTGCCGCCGCCGCTGATGGTGCTCACCGGGATGCCGTCCTTCTGCAAGCGGTCGCGGGCCTCGGCGAACAGGTCCCCCATCGGCTTGCGGCTGGGGTAGCACATGAAGCCACCGAACGTGACCCCGGGGAAGTCGGCGATCGCCCGGGCCAGGGCCTGCGCGTCCGGCGCCGACTGCACCCCGGCGCGGTGCCCCCCGCTGTCGATCTCCACCAGCAGCTCGACGTTCGTCCCCGCCTCCTGGCTGGCTGCGGCGATGCCGCGGGCGGTGACCTCGCCGTCCACGGCGACGGAGAGCCGCAACCGGCGGGCCAGCCGGGTGAGTCGCTCCAGCTTGGGGGCCCCCACGATGTTGTAGGGGACGAGGATGTCCTCGAAGCCGGCGTCGGCGAAGACCTCGGCCTCGCCGAGCTTCTGGCAGGTGACGCCGGTCGCCCCGGCCTTCAGCTGCAGGTACCCGATGGTGGGGATCTTGTGCGTCTTGATGTGCGGCCGTGACTTGATGCCGAGGGAATCGACCTCATCCTGGAGGCGCTTGACGTTGCCCTCCAGGACGTCCAGGTCGACCACCATCACCGGGGTGTCGAGATCGGCGACGCGCAGCATGCTCGCTCGGCTCCTTTCCTCTCCAGCTCCACCCTCTCGCGCCGCCGGGATGATACGCCCCGCCCCCCCGATCCCCTCCCGGCTTCACGGGGTAGCCAGGAGCGGGTCCACCTTGCGCACCACGTCGCCCATCGCCTCCCGCGGCGCCCGCGCCCCGCTGTAGACGGCCTCCAGGCCGGCGTCGATCTCCCT
The DNA here is from genome assembly GCA_035537855.1 of Chloroflexota bacterium. Lineage (GTDB taxonomy): Bacteria > Chloroflexota > UBA11872 > UBA12225 > UBA12225 > DATLLM01. The sequence goes on from DATLLM010000618.1 coordinate 7,257, forward strand.
GGCGATCTCGTCGTAGCGGGCGACGTAGGGCAGGGGCCGGGCGACGGCCGCCACGTCCGTCAGGGCGCCCTTGTTGAAGCCCTCGTCCAGCTCGACGTACGCCTTGAGGGCCGTCTTGCGGGCGCTGACCACCTTGCCCTCGACGGCGACGTAGCGCTGCATCTCCGGCCCGGTGTAGTGGCCCAGCCAGGCCCAGGCGGTGTCCGCCTCCTTGCCCCCGGCGGCGAGCACCAGGCTGGGCCCCTTGACCGTGCTCACCCGCCCGCTGCGCCCCTGGGGCACGGTGGCGATGTCCCAGGGGAAGCTCAGCTTGCCCCGCTGGGTCTGGCTGAGGAACCCCGGATCGGCGACGTGCACGGCCAGGCGCCCGGAATCGAAGAGCTGGCGCGGCGTCTGTCCGGCGGTGTCCTCGGGCGCCGCGACGAGGCGGTGCTTCTGGCGCAGGTCGCCGTTCCACTGCACCCCGGTCACCGCGCCCGGTTGATCCAGCAGGCAGCGCTTCTCGTCCGGGCTGAGGATCTCCCCCCCGTTGCTGCGCACCGGCAGCTCGTACGGGGGCATCGTCATCCCGAGCGAGCTCGGGTCACGCCCCATCACCGCCCGCACCGCCTCCGCCAGCCGGTCCCAGTTCCAGGAGGCGTCCGGCGTCCCCGCACCGGCGCCCTGGAAAGCCCCCTTGTGGTAGAGCAGGAACCACAGCCCCATCTGCAAGGGGATGGCGTGCCACCGGCCGCCCCGGGTGGCGCGCAGCAGGGTGGCCTCGTTGAAGTCCTCCGGCTGGAAGCTGCGCGCGTCCCGCTTGACGTACGGCGTCAGGTCGGCCAGGGCCCCCCGCGCGCGCAGGGGCTCGACGAACTGGGGGTTGAGGGCGGCGACGTCCGGCGCCGTCCCCGCCGCGGCCAGGGCGAGGAACTTCTCCATCACCGACCCCGAGGTCACCACCTGCTCGACCGTCAGCTGGGGGGAGCGCTCCCGGAAGCGTTCGAGGGCGTACGGGAAGAGCACGTTCTGGGGGTCCGCCGGGCCGAACCAGTTGAGGTAGGAGAGCGTCACCGGACGGTTCGGGGGCGCCCCCGCTGGCCCCGAACCGTCCGGT
>DATLLM010000619.1:0-6907 GCA_035537855.1 Chloroflexota bacterium
TAGCTGTCCCCGCCGTAGCCGCCGCCCCCGCCACCGCCGCTCGCCCGGCGCGCCGCCCGGCAGTCGGGGCAGCGCTTCGGGGTGTTGGTGTAGCCGCGCTCGGCGCGGAAGGCCTGGTCGTCCGCCGTATCGGTGAAGGACTGACCGCATTCGGCGCAGGTCAGCTGCTGGTCCTGATAGCTCATCTCGTTGAGGGCCTCCCGGCCCGGGTTAGCCGCGGAAGACTCGGCTCGGCCGAGCTCCGACGTCACCCCCCGGTGGGGCGGGACGAGCACATTGACCAAGGCGGAAGGACGCGACCCCCGCAAGTCTAGCACGCCCGTGCCCGTGCCCGCGACAGCGAAGTCGGGGCGGCGCGGAGCGCGCTGATCCGGTGACCGCCGGCCTGTGCTAGACTCTGAGCACCTCCCCGACGTGGGGACCTCGGGCGGCGCAGCACTCAGCCCTGCGCCGTTTGCCTCACCGCTGGGCAGCCCGGTCCCCGCCGCCGGCTTCGGCCAGCGGCCCACCCGACACCCGACGGCGCGCCGCGAGCGGTGCGTCCGGCCGGTGCCCGGTCAGGGACAGGCCCGGTGACCGAAGGGACCGACGCGCGATGAGGCCCTTGACCGGCGCATCCCCCCGCCCGCCCGCAGCGCTGCGGCACGCGCTCGACGCCACGGAGGGGCCCGCCTGATGGACCATCCCCTCGGAACCCGCCGCCGGCGGTCGCCTCAGCCGGAGGCCCTGGAAGCGCCGTCCCGGGCGTCGGCGCGGACTCACCTCGATGCCCGCCGGCAGCGCCTCCTGGCCTACGCCGCCGTGCTCGAGGCGGCCGTCACCGCCGGGCCGCCGGAGGACCGCCGGGCCTGGCTCGACCGGCAGCTGACCAGCGTGCGACGAGACCTCCGCTCGGCCGCGCAGATCCGGCTCCCGGAGCGCCCCGTCGCGCCGGCCGCGCCGGCGCCGGCCGCCGCCGGCGGCGACGCGGCAGTGCGCAGCGCCGGAAGCGAGGGGCCGGCATAGTCGTGGCCCAGACGCCGGGTGACGCGGACGCGCCGGGAGAGCGCGCCGCGAGCACGGCGTCGCCTGCCGGGCTCGACGTCGACCTCGGTGGCGAGGTCGACGTCGACGGGCTCCAGGCCGAGGGGCAGCGGCTCCACGGCGAGGAGCAGCGGCTGCGCGCCGAGCGCGCCGGCGGCGTGTTCGACCTCGACGCCTACCGGCGCTTCGCCGCCGACCTCCGCCGCCACCAGGCGGCGGTCCGGCGTTTTCGCACCGGAGTCTAGCGCCCGCCCGGTCCGGCCTCGCGGCGTGCTGCATACTCCTCGGGATGCGCTCTCAGCCCGGCCCCCCGCCGCGCGCGACCGCCGCCGGTACCGTGCGCCTGCTCTCGGTCAACGTCTCGCCCCCGCGCGAGCTGGGGCGGATCGTCTCCGGCGGGCGCGACGTCGCCGTGCTCAGCGGCATCGCCAAGCGGCCGGTGGCCGCCGGGTCGCTCAGCCTGGATTGGGAGAATCTGGAGGGCGACGGGCAGGCCGACCTGCGCGTGCACGGGGGGCGGGACAAGGCGGTCTACGCCTACCCGGCCGACCACTGGCCGGCCTGGAGCGAGGAGGAGGGACGCGATTTCGGTCCGGCGTCGTTCGGCGAGAACCTGACCGTCGCCGGCATCACCGAGGGCGCCGTCTGCATCGGGGACGTCTGGGCCTGGGGGGAGGCCCGCTTGCAGGTCTCCCAGCCGCGCGGCCCGTGCTTCAAGCTGGAGATGCACACCGGCCGGCCGGGCATGATCGAGCGGATGCGGGCTAACGGGCGCACCGGCTGGTACTTCCGGGTGCTCCAGCCGGGCCGGGTGCCGGTCGCCGGTCCCCTGCGCGTCGTCGAGCGCCACCCCGCCGGGGTCAGCGTCCTGCGCGCCCACCTGGCGACCGTGCCCGGCGGGATGAGCGACGCGGAGCGGCGCGCGATCCTGCGCGAGACGCCGCTGGCGGCGGCCTGGCAGCGCCCGATCCGCGGCCGGCTGGCCGCGGACTGACTCCGGGGAACGGCCCCTACTCGGGCGCCGCCGGCGGCGGGCGCCGGGCCGGGCCACGCCCGGCGCGGTCGGCTAGGCCAGCCGCACGAGGAAGGTCTTGATCTCGAACGGGCGGACGTCGAAGTGCAGCGTGTCCCCCTCGGCGCGCACCGCCCGCGGCGCTTCCTCCAGCAGGTTGACCTCGGTCGCAGCGGCGAGCGGACGGCAGAAGCGGAGCGCCGCCGGGCCGCGGCGGTTGCCGTACTCGTAGACGCGCACCACCACGCCGTCGCCGGATTCCGCGGCCTTGACCGTCTCCACCAGGACGTTGGGGGCCGTGCAGTCGACGAACGCGAATCGGTCCGGCCGCTCGCCCCCCGGTGCGCCGCCGGTCGCTCCCCACCCGCCACGGGCGCGGAGGGCGGCGAGGGGGTTGTTCAGGCGGTAGCCCTGGGCGGTGGTGCCGCCGTCGTACCAGTCCCCGGCGTGGGGGTAGAGGGCGTAGGTGAAGCGGTGCTCGCCGCGGTCGGCCTGCGGGTCGGGGGCGATGGCGGACTTGATCAGGGTCAGGCGCATGACGTCGCCCTTGATGTCGTGGCCGTACTTGCAGTCGTTCAGCAGGCTGACTCCGTAGCCCCCTTCAGAGAGGTCGGCCCACTTGTGGGCGACCGTCTCGAAGCGGGCCCAGTCCCACGAGGTGTTCCAGTGCGTCGGGCGCTCGACGCTGCCGAACTGGATCTCGTAGGTGGCGCGCGTGCTGCGCACCCGCACGGGGAAGGCCGCCTTGAGCAGCACCTGCGACTGCTGCCAGTCGACGCCGGTCTCGAAGTCGATCCGCGGCGTCCGGGCGTAGACGGTCAGGCGCTGGGTGATGGTGGACTGCTCGAAGCGCCAGACCTGCCGCAGCACGCCCCGCTCGGACCCCGACTCCTCGACCACCGACTCGACCAGGTCGGCGACGTCGCGCCCCTTCTGCTGGTAGTAGATGTCGATGTCCCAGGCGTCGAAGCGCAGCGGCTTGTCCTCGAAGGCCTGCAGCACGTTCGCCGCCCGCCCGGGCGGGAGCACCTCCCGATCGTGGCGCTTGTCCAGGATGCGGCTGAGCTGCCCCCGCTCGTTCAGCTCGAGGCGCAGGTGGGGGGTCTCGACGAGGCGCTCGGTCACCACCAGGGCGCCGGTCGGCGCCGCCCCCGAGTCGCCGCCGGCGCGCCCGGCGGGCTCGACCCGGAGGGGGAAGACCCGGAAGCCGTTGGCCGGGACGTCCCGGGCGTAGAGCAGGTCGCCCTGCCGGGGCAGGGGCTCGCCGCGCTCGTCCACCGCTACGGCGTCCGCGGGGAGCGAGCAGGCCACCAGGTCGCTGCGCTCGAAGGGCGTGGGGTTGAAGACGACGAGGGCGTCGCTGCCGCCGTCAGGGGCGGCCGGCCCGGAGGCGCCCGCCCCGCCGGTCGGGGCGGCTCCGGCGAGCGCCGCCTGCGCCTCGCGAGCGACACCCTCGCCGAGGGCGAAGGCCCGGGCGTAGTCGCGCGCGCTGTCGGCGTACACCTCCTTGATCGAGGAGCCGGGGATGATGTCGTGGAACTGATTGCGCAGCACGATCTCCCAGGCCTCGCGCAGCGCCTCCGCGGGGTAGGCCGCGCCGAGCACGGCGCTGGCGGCGGTGGCGTACAGCTCGGCGTTGTGCAGCAGGAACTCCGCCTTGCGGTTGTTGCGCTTGACCTGCGCCTGGGAGGTGTAGGTGCCGCGGTGGTACTCGAAGTAGAGCTCGCCGTCCCAGACCGGGAGCCGGGGGTCGTCGCCGACGCGCTCGGCGAGGCGCCGGAAGTAGTCGTCGACGCGGCCGACCCGCACCTGGGGCACCCCGGGGAGGTCCTCCAGGCGCCGGGCGAACTCCATCATCTCCCGGGTCGGCCCGCCGCCGCCGTCGCCGAAGCCGAAGGTGGACAGGGTCTCGTCGTTGACGTCCTTCTGCTGGTAGACGTCCCAGTTGCCCTTCACCGTGTCCGGCAGGATCTGCCCGTTGTAGGTGTAGTACCAGTTCTCGCGCGGCTGATCCGGCCCCGGCGTGGTCACGAAGTGGGTGAGCACCTCCGTGCCGTCGATGCCCCGCCAGCTGAAGGTGTCGTAGGGGAAGCGGTTGAACTGGCTCCAGGAAATCTTGGTGGTCATGAAGGCGCTCAGACCGCAGCCCCGGATGATCTGCGGCAGGGCCCAGGCGTAGCCGAAGACGTCCGGCAGCCAGAGCACGGTGTTCTGCACGCCGAGCTCGTCGCGGAAGAAGCGGATGCCGTGGAGGAACTGGCGGACGAGCGACTCGCCGCCGGTGAGGTTGCAGTCGGCCTCGACCCACATCCCCCCGTCGGCCTCCCAGCGCCCCTCGGCGACGCGGCGCTTCACCTCGGCCCACAGCTCCGGCTGGGTCTCCTTGATGTACTTGTAGAGCTGCGGCTGGGACTGAATCCAGACGAAGTCCGGGTACTGCTCGAGCAGCCGCAGGGCGGACGCCCAGGCCCGCGCCGTCTTGAGCTTGATGTTGTCCAGCGTCCAGAGCCAGGCCACGTCCAGGTGCGTGTGGCCGACGTGGGCGACCGTCGGCTTGATCCCCTCCTGCCCCTTCAGGCGCTCGAAGCCGGCGCTCGTGAGCGCCCGGGCGGCGCGCACGCTGGCGTAGAAGCGCTCCGAGCCGGGCTCCGTCCAGTCCAGGGCCCGCAGCGCCGCCTCGCCCAGGGCCACCATCTCGGCGCGGGCCAGGGAGTCGCGGTCCATCACCAGCAGGGTGCGCACGAGGGCGTCGAAGTCGTAGGCCAGGGCGTCCGTCTGGGTGTCGAACCAGATCAGCTCCGGCGCCTCCCAGCGCAACGTGTCGAACCGCGACCAGCCGGACCAGGCCTGGATGGCGATGGCGAAGGTGCTCCCCGCCCGGCACATCGCCTCGGGCAGGAAGACGAGGCGGTGATTCCCGTCCAGACCGTGGAAGGGGCGGCCGTTCAGGTAGAGCAGGGACTCGGCCTGGTTGTTGTGGCCGCCGCGGGCGATCCCCTCGCCGAAGCGCAGGGCGAGGCGCTTGCCTCCCAGGTGCGCCGGCACGGTGACCCGCGCCCGGAGCCAGACGAGCTGGTCGGCCCGGTCCGCCAGGCGCTCTTCGGGACGGATCTCCGCCCAGCCGGCGTCGTCGTAGTCCGCGCCGGCCGCCTCGGTCGTCAGCGCCCCGGCGTGGCGGCGCACGGGCGCCACCGGCACCCGGTCGCGGGCGACGTAGCGGCGGAGCTCGGCCGACTGCTGCCGCAGGCGCTCTTCCGCCCAGAAGGTGCGGGGGGTGAGGTCGGCTGGCCACTTGATGCGCGGCTCGGGTGGCATGGACGGATCCTCTCTTTCTGCGGGCGGCGGCGCGTCGCCCGGGGGCCGACGGGGGAGGATACCCCGCAGCGTTCGGGCCGCATTCGGCGCCCGCGAGGACGACTGCGCCACCGGGATGGCCTGGCAGTGGCCCGAGGCGAGCACGGCGGCCAGGGCCGCCGCCGCGCCCGCCTCGGTCAGCGGGACGTCGACCGCGGCCGCGCTCGGCGCCGTCCGGCACCGGCCTCACCACTCGATCAGCGTCTTCAGGTGCGCCCCGGGGTTCGCCACCAGGTCCTCCATGGCCGCCCCGAACTCGCTCAGTGGGCGCCGGCCGGTGACCACCGGCGACGGGTCGAAGCGCCCCTCGGACATCCAGCGGGCGATCAGACGCTGGCTCTCCTGGCCCGTCCAGCGCAGGTAGGGCGAGCGGTAGGCGGCGCCCGGTCCCGTCGCCCGGGTGGCGATGATCTCCAGCTCCTTGTGGTAGAAGTCCCGGGTGATGTCGTCGATGGTCACCGGCCGGGTGTGCCAGGAGAGCACCACCACCCTGCCCTGAGTCCGGGCCAGGTCGAGCGCCAGCGGGAAGGTGGCGGGCGCGTTGCCCGCGTCGAAGACCACGTCCGGCCCGTTGCCCTCGGTGATCTCCGCCACCGCCGCCTTCACGTCGTCGTGCTGCGGGTTGAGGGTGTGCGTCGCCCCCAGCCGGCGGGCGATCTCCAGCCGGGCGGGGTGCAGGTCGGCGACGACGATCCGCCCCGCCCCGGCCAGGCGCGACCAGGCCGGCAGCAGGGCGCCCATCGGCCCGGCGCCGATGATCAGCACGTCGTCGCCCAGCTCCAGGCGCGCCCGGCGCACGGCGTGCAGCGTCGTCCCGGCGAACGCTTGCGAGATGGCCGCTTCCGCGGGCACGGCCGCGCCGACGGCGGTCCAGGCGTCCGGCGCCACCACCTGCACCTCACGGTAGGCGGCGTAGGCCGCGAATCGCGCGCCAGGGGTCACCCCGGACACGTCCGGCGCCACCTCCACCACCTCGCCGATCACCTCGCCGGCCTGCGGCAGGGGGTAGCCGCGGTAGAGCGGGTTGCCCGGCCGGCGCAGCCGCGGGTCGCTGCCCGTCCACAGCCCGACGTTCTCCATCACCACCGAGCAGTAGCGCACGCGCAGCTTGATCTTCCCCGCCGTCAGGTCCGGCTCCGGCTCGTCGACCAGGCGGCAGTCCCGCTCCCCGAAGACGACGACGCTGCGCATCACGCTCCCTCCTTCCGGCGCCGGCAGGATACCCGCCCGGCGCGCGGTGCTCCGCTGCGGGCATCAGGATGGGGCGCCCAATCTTGACCGCTCGCTCTTGTGCGCCGGGCCTGTGGTGTCCCGCACTTCCCTGGCGTATCGTTGTCCTCGTCCGGGGCGTCCCCCCAACCGCTCCGGGCTGCTGTCCCTCTCGCCGACGGCGGCCGGGGTGGCGCGTGACCCCCACGCACCACCCCGGCCGTCATCACATCCGACGAGCTTCGGGGCGCCGCCGGCGACGGCGGCGCCCTGTCAGGCACCGCCCGCCCGGACCGCGCCGCGCGGAAC
>DATLLM010000620.1:0-2448 GCA_035537855.1 Chloroflexota bacterium
GATCCGGGACGGGCTGCTGCCGCAGCTGGAGGCGACCACCGGGGTCAAGGGGCAGTGGATCCACGCCAGCGGCGCCGGCTACTACGACAAGCTGTTCTCGATGATGGCCTCGGACACGGCGCCCGACCTCTTCCTGTTCGCCCCGAGCTACTTCGTCGAGCTGGCCTCCACCTCCCGCCTGCGCAACGTCTCCCCGCTGATCAAGCGGGACAAGTACGACCTGGCCGACTTCCCGGAGAAGTCGATCGCCCAGTACACCTGGCAGGGGAGCCAGCACGGCTTCCCGCAGGACTTCCCCACCCGGGCCCTGTTCTACAACGTCGAGCTCTTCCGGCGCGCCGGGATCACGCCCCCGCCGGGGGACTACACCACCGCCACGAGCAGCTGGACGTGGCCGATCTTCCTCGAGGCGGCCCGCAAGCTGACCGCGGCGGACGCCGCGACGGGGACGGGGGCGTACGGCTGGAACACCCAGTTCGGGCTGCGCCAGTACTCGGTCTGGGTCTACAGCAACGGCGCCGAGCTGTTCAACAAGGAGCTGACCGAATCGCTCTTCACCGAGGCGAAGGTGGTCGATTCCCTGCAGTGGATGGCCGACCTGATCCACCGCCACGGGGCCGCCCCCACCCGCCAGGTGACCCAGACGGAGAAGTACGACACCATGTTCACCACCGGGCGGACGGCGATGGTGGAGTCCCTCCCCGGGGCGCTGAACACGTACCGCGCCGCGCAGGGCTTCGTCTTCGACGTCGCGCCCATCCCCAGCGGCGCCGGCGGCGCCCGGGCCTGCACCGGCGGGGGCAGCGGCTACGGCATGTTCGGGGGGACGAAGAACGAAGACGCCGCCTGGGAGTTCTTCAAGTTCATCGAGGGGCCGGAGGCGCAGCTGGCCCACGCCCGCAGCGGGGCCACCTTCCCCTCCCGCAAGTCGATCCAGCTGCACCCCGAGGTGGCGGTGGCCGGCCGGGCCCCCGAGCACTTCAAGCTGTTCGTCGACGGGCAGCGCTACGTGCGCCTCGACCCCCAGGTCTCCAACTGGCGGGACATCGAGGCGGCGATCGATACGGAGCTGGGCCCCCTGTGGGACGGGCAGCGCTCGGCGCGCGAGGCGGCGACGGCCGTCAAGCGCATCGTCGACCCGATGCTCAAGGAAGCGGCGGCGCGGAAGCCGCGCGACCAGTAGACCAGTAGACCAGTAGACCGGGAGGGCGCAACCGGACCACCACCGTAAGCGTCCCCCAACGCCGACCGGCGTAACGTTTTGTTCATCAGAGGACGAGCACTGCCGTTACGTCCGGAGGGTAGCGTTGCCTCCGGTCGTAGCCGCTCAGCAGTGAAGCACGCGCGGCCGGCGCCCGCTCCAAGCGGGATGTGCCGGCGGACGGGCCCCGGGTCGCGCGGCTGAGCGCTCTTCCTCTCGATCCCGAGCGCATACAGAGCGGAGACCAGAAGCAGCAGGTGCGGGAGAGGCGCCGCCCGTAGCGCGCGAGGACCTTCCTGCGCGCGGAGGCGGGAGTGGGCAGACGGCCACCCTGCGGCCGCGGGCCCCGCCGTCCACGGCCGCGCAGACGGGGGCGGGGTGTGGCCCGCCGGTTCCGCCCGAGCTCGTGGGGACCCACCGGCAGGCCCCCGACGATCGGGGGGCAGGCCCCGGCACGCGGACCGCGGGACGGCGGGCGGCGTCAGGCGGTGGCGCTCCGCCCGGGCGCCTGGGCGCCCACCGGCGGGTGCCGGACGACCGTAGGGCTCCGCCCGGGCGCGTGGACCGCCGGGACGGGGGCGGAGTGGGAGCTGCGCCGTCCGGCCGCGGGCGGCGGTCCGGCCCTCGCTGCCGGCGTGGCAGGGGTATCGCGGCCCCCTGGCCGCGGCCCGCAACGGCCGTGCCGCGCCGAACCGTCTCCTTCGTGCTCTACGGGCGCCGCCTCTCCCTCTCTACCCCCTCTGCCCCCTCTGCCCTCGCTGACTCGATCTCCTTCTCTCGAGCTAGACGCCGGCCGCTTTCTTGATCTGCCGCAGGGTGACGGCTTCGGGGGAGCGCTTGTAGTGCTCGTCAAGGGGGTAGCAGCCGGAGACGAGGCCGTTCCGCGGGGCGGTGGTGCAGTCGCTGAAGGTGCGGCAGAGGCGTTTGTGGTCGAACGCCGCCGGGTCCTGGCGCCCGGCCGGGGCGACGGCGTCGGCGAGCACCTCCGGGTAGGACAGGAGCATCCGCCCCAGGCCGATGCTGTCCACCTCGCCGGCGCGCACGTTGCGCTGCGCCACGTGGGGCAGGTACTCCTGGAGGTAGGAGTAGCCGGTGCCGACGACGATCATCCCCTGCGGGGCCCGGGCCTTCACCTGGCGCACCATCTCCAGCTGGCGGTCGACGCCGACGAGCGGGTCCTCCGGGGGCTGGTAGCCGTCGGACGGGGGATAGGCGGCGGGGCGCTGGATGTGGGGGTTGTAGTAGGG
>DATLLM010000621.1:0-2331 GCA_035537855.1 Chloroflexota bacterium
CCCCCGGGCTCCCCGCCCTGGGGGGCGGTCGTGGTGGGGCCGCCTGAGCGCCTGGATGAGCGGCGCGTAAGTGGCACTCGAGGGCGCACTGCCTTCAGGTGCTAGCCCACGGCGGCGGCGGGCCGTACCTACCTCGTCCGCCCGCACAGGCGTGTGCTGTCGCCCAGGGAGGGGTGGGGTATGTCGACGGTGGAGGAGGCGAACAAGGCGGTCATCCGGCGCTACTTCGAGGAGGTGCGCACGCAGGGCAAGCTCGACGTGATCGACGAGCTCTTCGCCCGCGAGTTCACGCGCCTGCGCCCCGGCGGGATCAAGCGCCCCGGGCAGCACGAGGGCCTGAAGGGCGGGGTCGCTACCTGGCGCACGGCCTTCCCCGACCACCGGGACACGATCCTCTCGCTGGTCGCCGAGGGCGACCGGGTGGCCGCCCAGGTCGCGTTCAGCGGCACGCACGCCGGCGTCCTCCACTTCGGGCAGATAGGCCCGTGGGCCCCGACCGGCCGGCGTGTCGAGGGCTGGGAGTTCTTCCACTACCGCCTCGCCGGCGGCCAGATCGTCGAGGTGGCCGCGCTCTGGGACCCCCTCGACCTCCTGGCGCAGCTCGGCCTCGGGGCCACCTTCGCCCCGCGGGACACTCCGTAGGCACCCCCCCTCTTCCCGGAGACGGAGAGCGCCCCCCCAGGCCGGGGGCCGGAGGGGCGCCGGTGGTGGCGGGTGTTGTGGGGGTGCCGGCGCACGCGGACGGCGCCGCCGACTCCCACGGTAGCCGTCGGCCGGCGGCGGGGCAGCGGCAGGACTACCCATCTCTCTCGCCCGGGCCGGCGCGTCGGGTCAGCCCGCCGGGGGCGGAGCGTCCAGCCGCGCCAGCTCCTCCGCCAGCAGCCGCTGGAGGCCGTCCAGGTCTTCGCGGTGCAGGATCGGCCGGACGACGGGGCGCCGCAGCTCCTCGGGCAGCAGCGCGTTCGTCTCCCAGGTGTCCCAGCGGCGCAGCGCCCGCTCGACCCGCTCCAGCCGGACGAGAAGATGCCGGCGCCGGCGGAGGTAGTCCTCGGCGACGTCGGCGATAGGGAACGGGGAGAACTCCCGGGGAGGCACGGGAGGCATCGTACCGTCCCAGGCGACGCAGAGCGCCCCCCAGGCCGGGTGGCCGGAGGGGCGCCGCTGGTGGCAGAAGCTGCTGTGGGGATGAGCTAGCGGGCGCGCCGCTGCAGGCCGTACTGCCGGACGGCGGCCAGCACCGTCAGCGCGACCGTCAGGGGCAGGAACTGCGCGAGCCAGATGGGGGCGTTGAGCGCGATCAGCAGCCCCATCACGCCGCCAAACGTCACGAGCGCCGCCACCAGCATCAGCAGCGTCCACATGAACCCGAGCCCCCGCACCCGCGTCTGCGATGCCTGCGCCATCGTCTCATCTCCCCTTGGGCGCCGGGCTCGGCGCCCACCCTGCCCGTGGCACCCACGGTCACCGAATGAACGCCCGCCGGGGGCGGAATCGGACTCCTCCGGGACGCAGCGCGCCCCGCCGGCCGAGGGCCAGACGAGGCGCAGCTGGTGGAGGCGGTGGTTCGGCGAGGGGAACAGTGCCCCCGGGATCAGCGGTGCTGGCCCTCGTACTCGTTCACCTTCCGGGTCAGCCCGGAGACGGGCAGCTCCGGGTCCCTGCCGGTGGCGACGCCGGGGGTGGTAGGGAACTCCGGGTCCTTGCCGGTGGTCAGCCCCCACTGCGACGGGTCGCCGGCAACGGTCAGGTCGTTCATGCTGACCTTCCCGCCGCCTGCCCCGGTGCCGTGGGAGGCGGTGCCCGCCTCGGCGGCGTGCGCCGGGGCGGCGAGGCCCGCCGTCGCGCCCAGGAGGGCGAGGTCGCGCCCCGCCTCGGTGCGGGCCACGGTGACCGCGAAGTCCGCCGCCTCCTCGCCCTCGTCCCTCATCGGGCGAGTGTGCGCCCGGCGCCGGGGCCGCGCGCGGTAGCGCGCTACGCGGGGGCCGGTCGGTGGGGCCATTCCGCTTCGGGGTCCTCGTTCATCTGGCGCCAGGCGCGCACGCGCTCGCCGTCGAACGAGACGGTGACCTGGCCGCGCGTCTCCTCGTCCAGCCGCCAGCGCGCGGCGCTGGCTCGTCGTCGCGGTCGAGGGTCCGCACCGCCAGGAGCAGCAGCACCACCGCCACGGCGACCACCACCGTCGAGGCGACGGCGATCCCGGTGGCCCACGCCTGCCGGCTCATCGTTGCCCCCCTCCCCTCGGGGCGCGTACCCGGCGGTCTGGCCGCCGCGGTGCGGCTCGCCCCGGCCCGCTCGCCGCCGCCGCCGGGACGGAGTACAACAGGCACAGGC
>DATLLM010000622.1:0-2907 GCA_035537855.1 Chloroflexota bacterium
GTCCGGGGGCAGGCCCAGCTGGCGGAGGCGGTCGAGCTTGGCTGCCTCCTGTTCGACCGTCTCGACCGACAGCGGCCCCGCATCTCGCTTCAGGTCGGCGAGCGCCGAGTGCCCCGGCGTGCTCGGTCCCGGGCTACCAGCGGGGCCGCTGTCGGTCGAGACGGTCGAACAGGAGGCAGCCAAGCTCGACCGCCTCCGCCAGCTGGGCCTGCCCCCGGACCTCTTCCGTGGGGTGCCCCCCAAGCTGGTGGAGCGCTTCCGGCAGCGCGCCGTCGCCGAGGAGCCCTACGAGCTGCGCCGGCACCCCCCGGCGCGCCGGCTGACGCTGTTGGCGGCCTACTGCTGGCGCCGGATGCAGGAGCTGACCGACACCCTGGCCGAGGTGCTCATCGATGTCATGCGCCACATCCACGTCCGCGCGGAGCGCCGCGTCGACCGCGCCCTCCTCCGAGACCTCAAGCGCGTGCGGGGCAAGCCGGCCCTCCTCCACGACATCGCCGAGGCCTCGCTCGCCCGCCCCGACGAGCCGGTGCGGGCGGTGGTCTACCCGGCGGCCGGCGGCGAGCAGCGGCTGCACGACGTCGTCGCCGAGCGCCAGGCGACCGGCGCCGGCTACCACCGCACGGTGTACACGGTGATGCGCGCCGCCTACGGCCACCACTACCGCCGCCTGATGCCCCCGCTCCTCCGGGCGCTGGACGTCCGCTCCAACAACGAGCGCCACCGGCCGGCGGTCGACGCCCTGGCCCTCCTCCGGCGCTCCGCCCGGGTACCCGGCGGCCGGCCGACCTTCGACGCCGCGGAGACGGTGCCCCTCGACGGGGTGGTGCGACCCGCCTGGTGGGACCTGGTCGTCACCCGCACCAAGCGGGGGCAGCGGCGCGTCAACCGCATCAACTACGAGCTCGCCGCCCTGCACACCGTGCGCGACCAGCTGCGCTGCAAGGAGCTGTGGGTCGCCGGCGCCGACCGCTACCGCAACCCCGACGACGACCTGCCGGCCGACTTCGCCGCGCGGCGCGCCGCCTACTACGCCGCCCTGGGGCTGCCGCTCGATGCCGACGCCTTCATCGCCGACCTCCGGCAACGGTTACGGGAGGCCCTGGCGGCGGTCGACGCCGACCTCCCGACGAACCCCTCCGTGACGCTCTCCGCCCAGAGCGGGGGGCGGATCAAGCTCGCCAAGCCGGCCCCACAGCCGGCCCCGCCCCACCTCGAGCCGCTCAAGGCCGAGCTCAGCCGGCGCTGGCCGATGGTCAGCCTGCTGGACATGCTCAAGGAGGCCGATCTGCGGGTGGGCTTCACCGACGTGTTCACCACGGCCACCGCCCGCGAGCACCTCGACCGGCCCACCATCCAGAAGCGGGTGCTGCTGAGTCTGTACGGCCTGGGCACCAACATGGGCCTGCGGCGAGTCAGCGCCGAGGGCGGCGGCGACCACGGGGAGCGCGAGCACGACCTGGTCTACACCCGCCGGCGCTTCATCACGCGCGACGCCCTGCGCGCCGCCATCGCCCGGGTGGTCGACGCCCTCTTCGCCGCGCGCCTGCCCCAGCTCTGGGGCGAGGCGACCACCGCCTGCGCCTCCGACTCCAAGAAGTTCGGGGCCTGGGACCAGAACCTGCTCACCGAGTGGCACGCCCGCTACCGCGGCCCAGGGGTGATGGTCTACTGGCACGTGGACAAGAAGGCCGCCTGCATCTACTCGCAGCTCAAGCGCTGCTCGTCGTCCGAGGTGGCCGCCATGATCACCGGCGTGCTGCGCCACTGCACCCAGATGGCCGTCGACCGCCAGTACGTCGACAGCCACGGCCAGTCGGAGGTGGCCTTCGCCTGCTGCCACTTGCTGGGCTTCCGGCTGCTGCCCCGGCTCAAGGCCCTCGCCCGGCAGAAGCTCTACCGCCCGGATGCCGGGGCGCCGGAGGCCTACGCGAACCTCCAGCCGATCCTCACCCGCCCCGTCCGCTGGGACCTGATCCGGCAGCAGTACGACGAGCTGGTCAAGTACGCCACCGCCCTGCGCCTGGGCACCGCCGAGGCCGAGGCGCTCCTGCGCCGCTTCACCCGCGCCAACGCCCAGCACCCCACCTACGCGGCCCTGGCCGAGCTGGGCAAGGTCTACAAGACGCTGTTCCTCTGCGACTACCTCCGCCTCCCGGAGCTGCGCCGGGAGATCCAGGAGGGTCTCAACGTCGTCGAGACCTGGAACAGCGCCAACGGCTTCATCTTCTTCGCCAAAGGCGGGGAGTTCGCCACCAACCGGCTGGAAGACGCCGAGCTCTCCATGCTCTGCCTGCACCTGCTCCAGCTCTGCCTGGTGTACGTGAACACGCTCCTCCTCCAGCAGGTGCTCGCCGCGCCGGAGTGGGGTGACCGGCTGACGGTCGAGGACCTCCGCGCCCTGACGCCGCTGCTGTACGGCCACGTCAACCCCTACGGCGTCATCCGGTTGGACATGAGCCAACGCCTGCCGCTGGACGACCAGTTCGTCGCGTAGCCGGCCGCGGCGGGCGCGCCGCGCGTGTTGCGGCTCGTGTCACGAACGTTGGGGGATGGCCAAGTACCGTGGAGCACGTCCGGCGACACCGCGGCGCCACGGGCCGGGCGGGTTTGACCGAACGCCCGGACCGTCTGGGGGGCCCAGGTGGCTTGGCGAGCCCCAACGGGCCCCGGCCATGACCGGGCACGACGCGACGGATGGAGGTCCCGGATGGCCAGAGCGGGTGACGTCCTCGAGCACCCCATCACGGGCGAGCGGATCGTCGTGCGCCAGAGCGCCCGCGACACGCGGGGCGAGTTGTTCGAGCTCGACATCTATGTGCGGCCGGGCGGGTTCGTCGCGGCCGCGCACATCCACCCGCGGCAAGAGGAGCGCTTCGAGATCGTCTCCGGGGCGCTACGCGGCAC